>DASRSQ010000230.1:0-4831 GCA_035656475.1 Gemmataceae bacterium
AAGAGGAAATCTGCCGTATCCGCGCAAGCGAGGTGGACTCGAAGCGGTACGTGGTGCTCGTGCGCGACCGTAAAGACCCCCGAGAGAAAGAAGGCAATGATCAACTGGTGCCGCTGCTCGACCTGACCGGCTTTGACGCTCTAGAGTTGATCCGCGAGCAGCGAAAGCACTGGCGGCGTGGCGACATCATCTTTCCGTACAACTCCCGCTCGGTCGGCGCAGCGTTTCCCCGTGCAAGTTTTGTTGTAGGCTCGACTCGACGGGACGAAAGGGAACGGGGAGATCGACATGGTAAGTCGTCATTGGCGTCGGAGCAGGCGGCTTGGCTGCATGCTGACGTTGCTGTGTAGCTTCGCCACGCACGCGGGCACGCATCACTACTACTACACCGATCCGCAAGGCACGGTGCTGGCCAAAGCCGATGAGCAAGGCAACATCATCGAAATATACGACTACGCGCCCTACGGCAGCGTTGCGACGGGCGTCGCGCCCAATGGGTCCTGGTTACACAGGGCACGTGAACGCCCCCTGCGACTGGGTTCGTCTACATGCAGGCGCGTCACTACGATCCTGTGACAGGACGCTTTCTGAGCGTCGATCCCTCGGCGCCGGCAGCGGGAGACCTATTCAACTTCAATCGCTACGCGCGTATGCGAATAACAACCCTATCGTAAATATTGACCCGGATGGTCGAGACAACTGCCCAGGGCAAAGCCGGGCTCAGTGGGTACGCTCCGATGCGGGAGCTGCCCGCGATCTTCTATCGACACCGCAACAAGACTCTGCTGCCATAGCAAACAGGTCCAAGGTAGAAACGTCTCAAAAGCCCGAGAAGATTGTAGCCCTTATCGGAACTACGAATGTTACCGCGCGGCCTGTGAGTGGACGAATCATTCAGACGACGGCCAAAGACGGCGTAAGTCTGAGCAATCTGCGCCAGGAACAACGGCGGTGGAACATAGCCACATAGATGGAAGGACACCCGGCGTATCATCAGATGGGTTCATCAGTACGGGTGATGCTCAGCCATTGGGTCACGGGATTATCAACTACGCCGTGAGTGAACGACGGGTCGCAAAGTACGAGATCGTGGATGGGCGGATTCAGATAACAGCAATCAAAGGATCATTCACTTCTCGCGAGGCGAATACGCTTGAGCAATCGGTGAGCGCTCAGCAACCAACAGTTGACGCTGTAAGGCCGGTGGAATGAAAATTTTCTCACTGCTATTGCTAGTGTTCTTCATGCTGTCAGAGGCGGGCTTAGGTTTGGCAGCAGACAATTCACTGGACATCCGGGTGCTAAACGCTAATCGTGCACAATATGATGGCCAGCAGTTAACGCTACACGGCTTCCTGGTTATCGGTCCAGAGTCAATGTATTTGGTGAGGCGCTTAGGGTACGACAAGGACTATTGGGCGACGGATTCTGGCTGCCTGAGTCTTCTCAACACGGGGGATCTTGGCGAGAAAGAAAACTTATATAACGGCAGATACGTCGAGATTAGAGGATTGTTTCGCGCAAACAATTATTCATATGGCATCAGTCTGTCCGAGTGCGGCTTGACCGGCCTGGATATCGATGGCGACCCTAGTAAACACATTACAATAAAGAGTCGTTCAAAAACGGCTCCGGGCGCGCCTTCTGACACCCCACAAACTAGCCGTTTAAAATGACGGTGACCTGCCCCCACTGAGCCGTACCAATCGAAGCTGAGTAAAGTCCGCCAACCCACGAGGACGGACATGAAGAAGAGTCGATTCACCACCGAGCAGATCATCGGGTTCATCTCTAGCTTTTCTTCGTCCGATAGCGATGACGACGCGACAAATGCTTTTGTGTGCTCGAAGAAATCCTTGGTTAGCTTCTTGGACGACTTCTGGATGTCCATACCAAGAAAGTGCAGGTAGAAGTATGCGGCGGCCTGCTTAGTCTCGGTTGCGGTAATCAAATGATCAAAGAGGAAGGCTCGATAATTGCTTGGATCGTATTCGCCTGGTGACTGCTGTAATCCGGCCGAGAGTTCCAATAAAAGCCCAACCTTATAGAATTTTTGCGTCGGCGTGAGCATCAAATTCTGTAGATAAGTCAGGTCTACATTTTCGGCATCGTCTCCGGTGCCAAAGCCATCCTGTATATCCGCTTTGATTACCGAAAGAAAACGCTTCGGACTTGATCCAATACGGCCGGTTACAACCGCAAGCATACCCGCGGGTGCGTTGGTAGTTCCTTGTGCGTGTGTCAGTCTGTCGGCGACTGCACGAGACGTGGCGATGAGGTCGGAATCTTGTTGGTGAATCGCATGAGCGGCCAGTTGAAAGAAATCAACCGCCTCCGTGCCCTCAATCGACATCTCAACGCCATGTGACCGGCTTCCCAATGCCGCCACAATACGCTTCTGCAAAGCATCTCGTCCTGAATCAGGGAGAGCGATCAGAGCGGCGCCGTAACTTGCAGGGGGGATGGTCTTATCAGGCAAACGCGCGTGGATTCTGTGCACAACAAGGCGTTCAACCATCAGATTGCTCGTATCTAACGAGCCTTGCGTCGACACTTCGGCCGATTGTTCCATTACAGCAACCATTTCCCCCCCATACGGCATTGTCCCCTCTCGGAGTCTACCGGAGGTTGGAGCCTTGGACAGCCGCTCCCGGTCTGGGGCAGGCGTCCGACTCGGGTCGAAGCGAGTCATGACCCAAATGTGATGCCTACGCGCAGACTAAGCATGCTCATTGCTTGCCCTCCTCCGGCCTTCACAAGAAGGCTAAAGCAAAGGCCTGATGATCGACTCAGCCTGAAGCAGGCATTGATTGAAGTCCATCGTTTCGCCGATGGCGTCGATTACCAAAAATTCCCGCCTAAGAACATTTTCGCGTTCGGTTAATGCCTGCAAGAAAGCAGTGCCGTGACGAACCATGAAAGGCTTTGCCATCTCTAGCTGTTCCGGCTCAGCATTCGCAACTGCGCATAGATCGAACAGATCCCTCCCCTTTGCACGATCACCGCGATGCCACATCTTCTTGGCGATGATCTCAGCGGACGTTTCGACTCGGATCATTCGCTCACCATAGTTGATCGTGTCGTACGGGGTATCCGTCAATGGCTGACCGACGATCACGTCGATCTCGCCATCCGGAAGATATAGCTTGATGAACTCCGCCGCCTCCTCGTAGTCGGTGCTGATGCCTTCGGCGACATCACTCAGTCGTGGGTTGACGTATCCCAGGTACTGCGGATCCGGAACGAACAGATCGATGTCCTTGCTCTGCCGGTGCGCCATGCGCAGCATGAGCACGGTACCGCCACCGAAGGTCCACGTTGCACCAGGAACTCGTTGCTCCAGATGCGACATCAGCTCCAACGCATGAGGAAACAAACGCGTCCAAGGGCCTGGCCGCTCCAGATCAAGCCGGCTCATTCCCAGATTCCACGTTTGCTCTTCACTTCGCGCGCCAAGCTCCGATAGTTCTTCCAGACGGCGTCACGGCTGATATCCATCTCGTCATGAAGCTGTTCGGCCACGGCCGCCAGCAGTGAAACTGGCGCGTCGTCCAGCAAAGCATGTACGTGCGGGATGTACTTAGCCGGCATCTTTCCCGTCGCAAGCACTTTCTTCAGCGTCGTGCCCGCAATCGGAGTCTTGTAGCTCACGCTGGCGGTAGCTGCCGCACGCGCGAGCGGGGTCATCTTGCGACGCGCTCTGATGGGTGCGGGACGGCCCACATCCACGCGTAGTGCCAGCCCAAGCACCGTGGCAAGCCGTTCGGCCTTGTTGAGTCCCAAGTCCGGAACTGCGCCCGTCTCGACCTGATTGACCGTTTGCCGCGACAAACCACTGAGCACAGCCACTTGGGCCTGGCTCAGCCCCATTTCCGCGCGGCGTACCCGCAGGGCATCTCCCAACTCATGGATCGTACTCATGGGTGCAGACTAGTCATACCTTCTTGAAATGTCAAATATATGCGACAAAAAAGAGAGCTGTATGGGGCTGACTGTGCACCTCTGCGCACACGGAGCTATGCGCACACCCTTGAAAATAGCCGGGAATTTAGAGGTGCTGTCCAGTCCATCATGGGCGCCACGCACAGGCGCCAGGGGGCTGGATCGGCGCCGGCGCCAGCTGGTCTCAGGTTGTCTGCCACCGTGCTCATCCGGTGAATTGTCCCATGAACGGCCGCCGGGCCACACGGGCCACGGACCGGGATCATGCCCTCGCGCGGACCGCACCGGCCAGCGCATGGTCCACCGCCAGCCGCAGCATGGCCGGAGCGATGTAACCGCGATGGACCGGATCGATCGCCGCCATGTAGAGCCGGCCGAACCGATTCGTGCATTGCACCCGCGTGCCCAGGGTGAACGCCACGCGGCCGTTCCCACTCAGGTCCACGCCCACGCAGGAGCGGAAGCGCAGGTGCTTGTCGTCCACGCCGAGGACCACCTGCGCTCGCGTGTCCGCGGCATCGATAGCCATGTCCAGGACCGGAAACCGCCCGGCGAACAGCCTTCCTCCACCGCCGCCCAACAGTGGCGAAACCGGACATCCGAGCGGCGAGGTACGCAGCCCCAGCGGCTTCACCAGCGCATTGCGCAACGCCATCAGCCGAGACACGCCCGATGGACGGCTGGCCAGAAAGCCTTCGAGCAGGCCCTCCAGCCATGCCGACGCCGGCCGCGCCACCCTGCCGCCCGCCCCGACGAGCAGCTGGAACGTGTCCTCGTGGTCGAAACCCTCCGGGAGCTGCGTCAGCAACAGCGAATCGGGCGGCGGCGCGGCCAGCGCCTCCACCTTCCCTTTGCCGTTCCTGTCGGACCGGAATCCCCCCTCTGTTCC
>DASRSQ010000231.1:0-7112 GCA_035656475.1 Gemmataceae bacterium
CGAATCCGAGTTGGGGGCATCGGCTTTCTTCAGATTCCGCCTCGCGACGGACACCCTTGCCTAGCCTTGCGGTCCGGGCCATCCCCGCCCGCAGAGGACTCGCACCTCCTGAAGCAGACCATACCTGGCACACAAAAAAACCGCGAAGGGATGCCCTTCGCGGTCTTACGGCGGATGGAGCGGGATCAGTTCTTTTTCTTCTTCTTGCCGTTATCCGGCTGGCTGCTGCTGGACGAGGTGCCATCATCCTTGGTGATGAGAATCATGTTGATGGTAGGACGCGGGACGTCGTCAGCAGTCATCGGAGTATCGGAATCCGTTTTCTTGGGTGCATCGGGATCGGTCTTCTTGGGCGTGTCGGAATCCGACTTGGACTTTTTGGGAGGAGGGGTCAGGTACAGCTTGACCTCCTGGCCGGCATGGAGTTCTTCGAATTTGGCCGTGTAGCCCGGCTTGGTCTTGTCGGTGCCGCGCAGTTCGGCCTTTTCCTTGTCCGTGTAGGTCTTGACATTCCCGGCGTCGTCATATTCGAAGGGCAGGTTCAGCTTGCGATAGGTCGCCTTGTCCTCGATGTCGAGATCGAAATCCTTGGTGGCCGTGACCGTGATGAACGGCTGGTTGGCTGGATTGCTGTTCAGCTTCACCAGGGCCTGATAGTTCTTGACCATGAACTGGTTGTACTGCTGCTGCCAGCGCGAAAGGTCCTGGGCGATGCGACGCTGTGCTTGCTGGGCCTGTTGCGGGGTGCGGGCGGTAGCGGACCGTTGCATGTCCATCATCAGGTTGTTGTAGGTGCGCATGAGCTGATTTTGTTGGTTGATCAGCGAATTGTTATTCGTGTTCTTCGGTGGTTTGTACTTCGGATTGGCAGCGTACTGTTGATACTCAACGCGGAGCGTGACGACGCCGGTATCGACGGCGACCAGCTTCCCGCTGAGTTCCTTCTGTTTCTGAATGGCCTTGTAATCCGCGTCGGTCGCGCGCGGATAGCTGGCGTCCTTGCTGGCCTTCTTTTTCTGTGCCTGCGCCTCCGTCGCTCCAAAAAGCGCGAAGGCCGCCAGCAAGCCGCTAAATCCCAATAACCGCCCGGTATGCCACATGTCACTCTCCCATGAGATGTTTTGAGCGAGGATAATAATAAAACAATCCTTGGAAATTTAGACCCCAGAAATTAAAAAAAGTTCCGAAATCCGATTTTGCGGATGATCTGAACGCCCGTATCCATCGGTGAAGAAGCAATGAGCGAGGCGGAGGATCGTCGCATTGTCCAGGAGATCGCCGGGCGATTCGGCCCGCCCGCCTACATGCGCCGCGCCCGGCTCATCGAATCGACGTGGTCGCATCTTGTGGAATCTGGCCGCTCGCTTCGCCTTCAGCATCTCGACATGGTCGGCATGCGTCTGGCCCAGCTGCGGGACCTCGCCGGCACCTGGGATGCGCTGCGGCCTATTGTGCGTGATTCGACGGACCTCGAAAACCTGATTCGCTTGCACGACGAGCTGCAACCGCGCCTGCATCTGCCGCTGGAAACCACGACCTCGGAGCGGATCCTGCGTGCCGCGCTGAGCGACCTGTGCGGGGCGATGGAGCGCTTCAATCGCCGCTGGTCGCGCTGGCTGGCGGAGGTAGACCTGGTGCCTCTCAACAAGCTGCGCGCGGACTACAATCGCTACTACTTGCTGGAGAAGGAATGCGCCGTCGGCGCCGTGGCGGCGCGCCGCGACTACGTGCCGCTGGCGCCGCTCACGCGCGAGGATCTGGTGAAGCATCTGCCGTTGTTGACGGTGCCGCGCGTCTAGCCGGCGTCATTGTCCGGCTCCGGCGTGAACTCTACGCGATCATAGACTTCCGCCAGCGGGAGATCGACGCCAATTTCCGCCAGCGAAATGCTGGCGTCCAGTCCGGAATGCACCTCGCGTTCGAACTTCTTTCCGGATCGGCGAAACACGATAATCAACGGCGAATCCTGCTCTACCACCGCGTACACCTGCAACGATGGGATCGTGAGGTAGGCGTCCTTCTTCTCTCCCGTGTCGATCCGCCGCGTTGCTTTCGAGAGCACTTCGAAGATCACCGCTGGCTCGTCCTGAAACAGGTCCGTCGCCGGATTGGATCGGCATATTACGGATAAGTCCGGGTAATAAAACGTGACCTGATCATCACGCCGAATGCGGATCTTCATATCCGAGCTGTACACACGGCACGGCTTCCCACGCAAACGGCTGCCGACGGCAAGATGAACGTTGCTCGTGATATCGTTGTGAACGACCCGAGCGCCGGCCATCGCGTGCACGACCCCGCCAAGGTATTCATGGCGAACGGACGAAACCAATTCCCCGGAAAGGTAATCTTCGACAGACACCAGATTCCATTTCACGGCCGCAGTCATGCCGTTCTCCGATCAATCGACATACAGGAACTCATTCGCATTGAGCAGCACCTGGCAGAAATCGATCCACGCCGCCCGGCGTGGGTCGACGGGGGCCTGCGTCTTGGCCAGGCTCGCGCTGCCAAAACGCTGCAGCGTCAGGCCGTGCGCGGACGAATCGCTGAGCATGCCGGGATTTTCCTCGAAGCGCCAGTAGGCGACCGTGTTCTTCGTCATGATTGCCGAGTTGACGAGGAGTTGTTTTTGCGGCAACGCGACGTTGGACAGCCGCACGTCGTCGATCATGCCGTCCCAGGAGCGTTCCTGCTTGCCGGCCGTGCCGCCGATCGTGAATGGGCCGCGTGCCGCCGGCATCTTGACGACCTTGTGCGTCGTCGAGTACACGGCCATCGGCTCCTCGTCGTTGGCCAGATCTTTCAGGTAGAACGTCAGTCCCGAATCGCCCGGGTCCTTCACGTCGACGGCGACCGCGACATAGTAAGGGCGATTGAGCTGCAGATGGAGCCCCGAGAAAACGGCATCGGACGCGGTCTTGCCCGCGGCGTCCTTGCCCCACATCTGCAATACCAGCGTCTGCGGCTTGTATGCCGACTTCTTGCCGGTGACGCCGAGCGCCCAGCCCGGCCCCATTCTCCCCTCTCCCTTTTTGGGAGAGGGGTTGGGGGTGAGGGCTTCGCCGGACCAGTGCGATGCGACGGTGCGCACCGTGCCGTCGTCGAACACCGAGCGCAGATAGACAAACGCCTCCAGCGTGAATTGCTCGCTTGGCAACTTCGCGGTATCGAGCAACTGGAAGCGGGCCTGGGCGCTACCGGGTGTGATGACCGCGGCGCGGCCTTCGTGGAACGGAATCTTCGCGGTCTCGTACGTCGGCGTCTTGTCCTTCGGCGGCGCGACGCGCTTCTGCTGCTCGGCCAGGAACGTCTGCGCGATCTGCGTTTCCCGGCTCGTCGGCGCCCGGCCGAACGCGAGACGGAAGGCGCGTTGCACGCGCTGCTCCTGCGTGGCGTTGTCTTTTTGCAGGCGATCGACAAAGGTGCCGCCGGTCTGGAGCATGAGCGGCGAATTGATCATGAAGAGCGCCTGCGTTGACGTCGTCGTCACATTCCGCCGCGCGGAGCTGGTGAAGCCGTCGGGAATGTCGAACACCTCGAGCAACGGCTCCTTGGTGTTGCGCAGCCACTTGAGATACACGCTACGGCGTGGCTCCTTGAACTCGACACTCGGGCCGCCGACCTTGCGGTCGAGTCGGCCGGTCACGAGCAGCATGGCGTCGCGGATCTGCTCGGCGTCAAGCCGGCGCGTCGTCATGCGCCAGAGCAGCTTGTTGTCCGGATCCTTCTGCAGCGCGGTCGCATCGGGCTCGGCGGTCGAAGCCCGTTGATACGTCTGCGAGGTCAGGATCAGGCGATGCAGCTTCTTCAGGCTCCAGCCGTCTTGCACGAAGCGGGCCGCGAGCCAGTCGAGCAACTCGGGATTAGTCGGACGTTCGCCGAGGTTGCCGAAATCGCTGGCGGTCCCGACGAGGCCGACTCCGAAGTGTTGCTGCCAGATGCGATTGACGATGACCCGGCTCGTCAGCGGATGCTCCGGCCGGGTGAGCCACTGCGCGAGCACCGCGCGGCGACCGCTCGAGGCTTCCTGCTTGATCGGGGCAATCGCCGGAATCGCGTCGCCAAGCACCGTCAGAAAGGCAGGCTCGATCGGCGTCTCCTTGCGAGGCAGTACCGTCTCGGCCGGTTTTGCGCCGACTTCGTGGAACGACTGGCACAACGGCAACGGCGCCGGCTTCTCCGCGTCGAACTTCGCCAGCTCCTTGCGCAGCGCAAGCAGCCGGTCCTTCTCGGCTCCCTTGATCTGCGTGTCGACCTTCTCGTATTCGAAAACGATCTGCCGATGGGCCAGCGTCGCGAGTTGTTGCTCCATGGGCGTGCGCTCTGCGCTCGGCTTGGTTAACATCGCCTGGATGTCTTTGGGGAATTTCGAGGTTGCATAGGCCGCGTTCTTCTTGCGGACCGGACTCTCGATGCTATCGATGTCGGCGCGAATCTTCGCCGTCTTGGCCAGCCAGGCCGCCTGCTTGACGGCATACTCGTCGCGCTCGGCCTTCGTCGCATATGGCCGCTCCTCGCTTGGCATCACGCCGGCGAAAAACGCCTTGAGCGCGAAATAATCCTTCTGCAGGATCGGATCGAACTTGTGATCGTGGCACCGCGCACAACCGACGCTGAGGCCCATGAACGCCTCGCCGGTGACATCGGTAATTTCGCTCATCATCTCGGTCCACTGGCCGCGCACGTTGCGCTGGTTGAACTCGTAGATGCTGTGCGTGAGGAAGCCGATGGCGACCAGCCCGTCCGGGTTATCAGGATACAACTCGTCGCCTGCAATCTGTTCGCGCACGAAGCGGTCGTACGGCTTGTCGTCGTTGAACGATTGGATCACGTAGTCGCGATAGCGGTAAGCGTGCGACCGGAATGAATCGAGGCGATAGCCGTCCGACTCCGCGAAGCGGACGACGTCCAGCCAGTGGCGGGCCCAGCGCTCGCCGTAGTGCGGACTGGCGAGCAGGCGGTCAATGCATTTATTTGTGGCCGATTCTGCATTCTGCAATCTGCACTCTGCAATGAATTCGTCGACTTCCTCCGGCGTCGGCGGCAGGCCGATGACGTCGAAGTACAGCCGCCGAATCAGCGTGCGTGGATCGGCAGCGGGGACCGGCTTGATCCCTTCTTTTCGCAGACGGGAGGCCACGAAGCGGTCGATCGGATTCTTTTCATCCCCCGCCGGCAAGTTGCTCGCCTTGATCGGCTGAAACGCCCAGTAACGGCGGTCCTCGTCGGTGATCCGGCCCGGCGTCCGCAGGCCCGATTTCACGGCCTTGTCGGTCCACGGCGCGCCCGCCTTCACCCAGGCAGTCAGCGTCGCAATGTCGTCCGCCGACAGCTTCGGGGCGCTGCGCGGCATCTTCAGGTTCGGGTTCTCGTGCGTGATCGACTGGATCAGCAAACTCTTCGCCGGATCGCCCGGCATCAGCGATGGCCCGGTATCGCCTCCCTTGAGCATAAGCGCCCGGGTGTCGAGCATCAGGTCTCCCTTGGCTTTGCCGGCCTGATGGCTGTGGCACTTGAAGCAATGGGCCTCGAGCAGGGCACGGGCCTGCTTTTCGAGCGCTGGATTCGCTGGCTGGGCGGCGGCGCTCCGCACGAAGCCGACTGCCAGGATGCACGTTATAACGAACCGCATGAAATGTTGCATGAGCCGCGTCCGGTTTTGGCGAACTTGGGAATCTATTCATAGAGAACACATTGCGGCCCCCAGATGCAAGGGAAAATCCCAAGAGGTGACCGATGGCATTGCCCCCGCCGTTCCCCACGAAAAGTGTCACCCCAGGTTTCGTGCCTGCCGGCGCCCTGGAAAAGGCCCTGCGCGACAAGCTGGCGAAATCGAAATTCAGCGGCGACTTTGCCCACATGGGGATTGCCCTGGCCGACTTGACCTCCATCGCCGAGGATCCCACGCCGAGCGGAAGCTTCTCGGTCCCCCTTGGTAGCAACGCCCTGGTCGACTCGGAAGTGGCGGTCGGCAGCCTGTCGAAAATCCATTGCATGTTCGCCGCCTATTTCCTGAAGGAGCAGGTCACCAAGGCGGCCGCCGGCGTTGGCGGGCAGGCATCCGATGTGCAAGACCTCATCGCCAAGATCACCGCCGACTGGGGGACCACCGTTCGCAACAAGATTGCCAAGACCCCGCACGATTTTCCAGATCTGGCGCACATCTTCCAATTCAACCCGAAAACTCCCTGGGAGCCCGACTTTCGCAACGATTTCAAGTCGTGGCAGGACCTCGACGACAAACATGACAAGGGAAGGGCCGTCATCGACACGCTCGAGTTCATGGACCGCATGAAGCTGATGGTCCGCTTCTCCGACAACATGGCCTCCGGCTCCTGCGTCCGCGACATCGGCTTCCAGTACCTCAATGGCGCCCTCGCCGCCCATGGCTTCGCCGACAACGCCAAGAATGGCGTGCTCTGGCTGGGGGGCGACTTTGGTTATGACGATAGCAAGTCGCCGATCATGGGCGCGCCGCCATGGGACAAAAACGCCGACGCCACCTGGGTCCGCGCCAACGCCCGCGGCATCGCCTCCTACCTGACGCTCGTCTGGACCAATCGCCTCGTCAGCCAGGATGCCTCCCAAGACATGCGCGACATCCTGCGCGACCGCAGCGTCGGCTACGCCACGTACATCGGCAACGCCACCCCCAATCGCCTCCGCACCTTCAGCAAGATCGGCCTGCTCGGACACATCATCTCCGAAGGCGTCATCATCGAGGCGAAGAACGGCGCCACCGCCATCCGCTACGCCGCCGTCGGCCTCCGGGCCAACCGCAGCGCCGTGATGAAGGAGCTGGCTACCATCTTCTATGACGTCATCGCTTCGCTGCATTGAGATCATTGTCAGCTGAGCAGTATCTCCGAGCGAGTTTCTTCAACTTTGATGGCAAGATTGGCCTTGCCGCACGGAGCATCCTTTCATCAGGTAGAAGGGAGGGCGAATTTTTTACGATCCTCGACAGCGAGCGGCGTGTCCTTGGTGCGCAGGACTCGAAGGGCGAGTCGCTTAGTACCGCTCCTCAGAAGTTGGGGAACAGCCCAATTTTTGGAAGGACGAGGCGTGAACACGGAAGGGACTCAAGATCTTCGCTTCAACCTGAGTCC
>DASRSQ010000232.1:0-20286 GCA_035656475.1 Gemmataceae bacterium
GATCCCTCAGCTAAGCCTTGACGGGACACTAGCTCGCTCGCACCACGACAATCGTGGCATTGTCGGTGGCGCCGCGCAGGTTGACGAGGTTGAGCAGGCGGCGGGCGGCTTCCTCGGCGGAGTTGGCGGCTTCACGCGTCAGCATCGTTTCCAGCTCCTTGTTCGAGATGTGGTTCGTCAGGCCGTCCGAGCAGACGAGCACCCAGTCGCCTCGCATCAGCTTGCCGGCGTAGAGGCCGGGATTGACGTCGGGCTGGCCGCCAATTGCTTGTTGCAGCTCGTTCTTGCGAGGATGATCCTCGGCCTCGGCGGCGGTCAACTGGCCGAGCTCGACCAGGCGATTGACCAGCGTCTGATCGCGCGTGAGCTGAATCAGACGGCCGCGATGCACGTGATACACACGGCTATCGCCGACGTGCCCGGCTATCACGTGGCGTGAATCGATGTAGACCGCCTCGGCGGTGCAACCCATGCCGCGCTTGCCGCGGCCAGGCGTGCGGCCCGCGGTGTAGACTTCCTTGTTCGCGTGCTTGAGCGCATCGCGCAGCACTTCCTGATACTTCTTCGGATCGATCGCATCCTTTGGCCCCTGCCCGCCGGTCAATGCGGCGAACATCGGCTGAGCAAGCAGGTATTTGCGCAATTCGTTCAGGCACATGGCAGCAGCGACCTCGCCGGCGTCGTAGCCACCCATGCCGTCGCACAAGAGGACCATGGCGTATTCACCGAGCTCGTCCTGGCGCGTGTCCACGCCATGCAGGACGGTGAGGGCATCCTCGTTGCCGGTGCGGACCATGCCGGTCGTGGTCCAGGCGGCAATGTCGAGACGGACCTCGTCGAACGCCTTGCCTGCGATGCCGAGCGTGCGGATCAGTTCGGAGATACCGCTGGGATCGGTCTTCGTCATCTCGTCGGTCGGGAAACGCGTGTTGGGATCCCGGCAAAAGGTCTTGTTGATGAGCCGCAGGAAGAGCGGATGCACATCGGGAAAGCGCTCGGTGATCTGCAATGGGGTAAACTGGCGCTCGAAATCCTTCTCTTCGAGCGGATGATGCAGATATTCGAGCGAATAGAGCAAGGCGCCGAAGCTGTAGAGGTCGGCACGCAAATCGGCGCTCGTCGGCGACAGGATCAATTCGGGCGCGGTGTAAAGCGTCGCCTTGATCGGGGCATTCGCCGGCACCGGACAGGGCAAGACGTCGCTGATGTCGGTGATGCGCGGCTGGCCGGCGTCGTTGATCACGACGACATCGGGGCGGATGCCTTCGAAGATCGCGTTGCTCGCGTGCAGCGCTTGCAGGCCGCCGGCGATCTGTTGCAGCCAGCCATAGCGAATCCTGGCGGTCGAATCGGGATCGTCCCAGGCGTCCCACAGGCTGGCGCCGGTCGGCGACTCGAGCACGAGATAGTCGGTGCCGTTCTCGCTGAACTCCGCCACCACCTTGGGCAGGGACGGATGGTTCGCCTTCGCAAGCAATGCTTTTTCCCAGCCGATGCTCGGCCAGGCGTCGGCGCTGTCGGCAACCGGCGTCGCAACCGGGACCTCGTCATCGAAGCCGGGCATGATTTCGTCTTCCGCGAGGATGGCGACTGGCGCCTCCTCGGCGACGACCACTTCCGGCACCGTCGCCGACACGATCACGACCGCCTGGCCGGTGGTGCGGTCGACGCCGCGTTGCCGTTGCACGCCCTGGCGATCGCAGATCAGCGTGCCGACCTCGAAACGATTCTGCAGAACAACGCCGGGACTGGTCGCAGGCATGGTCGATTCTCGCGGAGAGGATGCACTGGATGTGGCGGTTGCTGCTTTCGGGGCGGCGCCATTGGCCGGGAACAGGTAGCCGCAATCGTGGCAGAAGGCGGCGCCTGGCTGGCGAATCGTGCCGCAGGCTTCGCATGGCTGCGGGAGCAAATCGGGTTCAACGACCTCGACGGGCTCGGCCTCCGCGACCGCCTCCTCCTCGGCAACCGCTTCCGCCACCTCCGGCTCCGCCTCGATTTCTTCCGCGACCGCCGGCTCTTCGACAACGACGGCGACTTCCTCGACAGCGATCGCTTCTACCACGACCGGCGCGACGCCATTGGTTTCCGGCTCCGCACTCGGCGGCACCGGCTCGGCAACCGCCGCGGCTTCCGCCACGGGCGTTGCCTCAGCAGGTGCGGCCTCCTTCTTTTCGGTGGGCTGCTCGGCCTCTTCCTGCACACTGAATAGCCGCGCCCACAGTCCGCCGGCTTTCGGTTGATTGGGATCTGTCATGTATGATGTTCCGGATTGTCTCGCAAACGCACCCGCTAGGTGGCAAATCTTAGTGTGATTCTGATCGACGGACTTCCTCGCTGCCTTCGTAGAAAGCCAATTCCTCGTGGAGCCGGGCAATCATCTTGCGGATGCCCGCTTTCGTAAAACCTTTGGTCGCAATCGGCCCTTCTTCCTGAAGCTTGCGTAGTCGTTCTTCAAGAAGTCGGATCTCGTCCTGGGCTTTCTGATAATCTGTCAAATTAGCAATCATTGACTCGCTTCCCCGTTCGTGTGGCCCAGATCGCTCATGCCGGGGTCCGTGTCACGCTCGTAATCCATTTCCATGGACTATTCGCCAAATCTGACCAGGTTACTTGCATTTCTGTGGGCGCTTTCGGACCAATCCAGGCTACATTGGGAAATGCGTTGATGCAACTCTCGCACTTGAATGCTGTCAGGTTGAATAGAGATTCACGTCGCCCAAGATCGTTTGCATCCAAGTAAACGGTATCTACCTCATACTCAACAAGATCTATTCGACCACAATGAGGGCACTTGCATAAAGCAAAGTCTTCATCTCCGCAATTTCTTCCGCCCCGATTGAAAATCTCTTCGTAGTCCAATGATTGTTCGGGCACGGCGTCAGCCACAAATGCCATTGAGTTGTTCCTCACCGCAACCGATTGCCGCAATAAATGCAGAAGCGGCCGCCCATGCGATTGTATTTGCCGCACATCACGCATGGAGCCGTCGGATCGGTCAACGGCTCGGCGCATTTCGAGCAGAACGGCGTCCGTACGTTGTTCATCGTCTTACATTTCGGACAGGGTGACTCCTTCGTCACCTTCTGGGCGGCGAGATCCTGCTTGATCTCCTTCGCCGAGAAGTAACGATCGTTGACATCCTCCGACAGGTTGATGCGGATCAATTCATAAAACCACTTGTACTGGGCCGGAATCGGCGACTGCGGATCGGCGAGCTGATTCTCGATCTCCTTCGCCGTGTAGAACCCCTCGGGCGCTTTGCCGCTGACGAGGTGATACAGCGTCGCGGCCAGGGCGAAGAGATCGCTACGAGCCTCCGGCTTGCCAACGATCTGCTCCGGCGGCGCATAGCCTTCGGTGTAGACGCGCGTCTTGCCGGCGGCGCGCTCCTTGGCGGTGCGGCCCAGGTCGCGGGCGGTACCGAAATCGATCATCTTGATCGATTTCTGGTCCTCCAGCAGCATGATGTTGTCCGGCTTTAGATCGCGATGAATCAACGGCGGCGACTGGTTGTGCATGGTCTGCAACACGTCGCACACCGCCTTGCCCCACTCGACGACGAGCGGCACCGGGAACGGCTTGTTCTGATTCGCCTCCATGATGTCCAGCAAGTCTTTGCCCTTGATGAACTCCATCACGAGATGCGCGGTCTGCCCCTGATGAATGAAATCATAGACGCGCGGCACGATCGGCACGGTCTCGAGCGCTCGCAGGATCTCCGCCTCGCGGCGGAAGAAGTTGAGGCGGATCGCGAACTCCTGCGGATCGTTGCCAATCATGTCCTTGATGGCAACGGGCCGGTCCTTCTGCTTGGTATCGACGCCGCGATAGACGGCGCCGAAGCCACCCATCTTGAGGAGCTTTTCGAGACGATAGCGGCCATGCAACAGCGTACCGCCGGCGATCGGCAGCGGGTTGCCGCAGCGCTGGCAATTGCGTTCGCCGGGCGGGTTGGCGACGCCGCAAGCGGGGTTGGCGCAGAGGTTCGGCGGGCCTTCGGGCTCCGCGGGGCCAGTGTCGGCTTGCAGCATGAAGCCGCAATCCATGCAGGCGACGGCGCCTTCGTTGAGATCGGAGCCGCAGGCGGGGCACTTCTTGAGCCCGGACTTCGTGCCGTTGGCCGAATCGCTGAGCGTGAACGATGGCGACGAGGCCGGCACGAGCGTCGGGGCTGCCGCCTGTGCGGCGGGGACGACGAACGGTTGCTTGCAGGTCGGACATTGCACGCGTTTACCGGCGGCGTTATCCGGGACTTGCATTTGTTTGCCGCAGGCGACGTTCGGACATTTGATGATGACAGGCATGATGAATCCAAGCCCCAGGATGAGCGCAGCGATTCCTGGGGGTTCAGTCCCGGCACATTCACCCCCGCGAATCGCTGCGCTCATCGCGGGGCTTGGGGTTCAATTCTTGCGCTTCGTTTTTTCGTTGAATCGCAAGATGCTCTTGCCGACGCGGATCAGGTCGCCCGAGAGCAGGGCCATGCGGCCTTCGACGCGTTGTTCATTCACGTACGAGCCACCAGGCGTGTCCAGGTCCTGGAGGTAATAGCGGCCGCCGTCGAGGACGATGCAGGCGTGGGCTTTCTCGACACCGGAATCGCCGAAGAGGGCGATGTCGGAACCTTCGCCGCGGCCGATCGTCGTCTTCTCTTTCGCAAGCAACATCTCGCGGCCTGGACGGAAGCCGGCTTCGACCTTGATCCAGGCTTCCTTCAGGATAATCTGTGCCAGGCCGACGAGCAAGCCAATGCAGGCGCCGATGGCGACAAAACCGATCGCCGTCGGGCTGAGCAAGGCGTTGACGTCCTTCCCCGAGAACAAAAATTCCGCCAGCCAGCGCAGAATGAGAGCGACAAAGCCGCCGAGGAATCCGCCAACGGTGCCGCCGACCACGCACTTGATGAACTTCTTCAAGGAACTGCCAAAATCGGTCGCCGTGATCAGGCTGGCGCTGACCTCGAAGGCGCAGATCGACATGCCGACCAGCATGCCCACGATAATCCACGCAATCAAAAAGACTGAGTCCCACGGCAGAAAGTGGAAGACGGTGCCGCCGATGAAGCTGCCGAGCAGCCCGCCGAACAGGCCAATCAAGGTCGCGGCGGCGACGCGCATGATTACTTTGCCAATATTGCGCAAGGACAGGCTGAAGGTTGCGTCCAAGAAGGACAGAAATAGCGCGACCGAAAAACCAAGAAACAGTCCGATGATGCTCTCGTGGAGAACATGGGGAAAATAGTCGGAACTTCCGACAGGGACACTGGGAGCCATGAACCGACCCAGCAGCCAGCCCAGAAATCCTGCCCATGCTCCCAAGAGGAAGCAATAGTAAACGAAGCGTCGAAAGGACATGACCGACTCCGCGAGCCGACAACCTGACATCCCTGATCTTATATTAGATGGCGCGAGGGCACGCCAAGTCCAGAAAATTCTCACCGGTCCAGTTGACCGGGTACGGCAAGAATTTCTGGCAGCCACACTCACTCCGATTCGACCTGTCCCTGACAGAAATCTTAGCCACAGCGGACACAGAGGGCACAGAGATATTGACGTGACAGCCGCCGCGAAGAATATGGCACGAGCGGAGCGTTAAACCAAATCACCTATATGAGAGCAAGTCCCTACGCCTCTCTGTGCCCTCTGTGTCCTCTGTGGCTAAAGATTTCTGTCAGGGACAGGTCGAATCGGAGTTGAGCATCGCTCTGCGCGTGCGGTTGGACTGAGCAGCGCCGGCTGCAAGGTTAAGAGCGGCAACCGGTTGAAAAAATCGTTCGCAAACGAAAGAATTGTGCCTCACCCGGCGTCTATAATGGTAGGAACAAGATGGTATCTCGAATCCCTTTTGAGGCGGAAATGAAGCCTGGCGACGACCTGGACCCGGAATCGACGGTGCTGGCGCAAGCCTCGCCTTCGCCCGGACCAACCAAGCCGAAGCTCGACACTTCGCCAATCCCTGCGCCCTGCATGGCGATGGTGAAGGGCTCGGGACAACATTACACGGATGAAGTCCATCAACTGCTGCGCCAGCGTCTACGCCTCGCTGCCTCAATCGCCTTCGCCGGCTTCCTCTGCTTCTTCCTGCGCAACGTCTTCTTCGGCGTCGAAAAGGATGGCCCCGATAACTTCGACATGGCCCTCCATGGTGTCGTCGTCGGCATCCTCGCCTTCCTGTGCGGCTTGCTGTGGAGCAACTATATGCTCTGCCAGCGCACGTTGCGCATCATCGAAGCTGTCATGTTCGGCTCAATGGCGATCTACTTCGCCGATCTGCAATTTCGCGTGTCGTACCCGGGCAAGGCCCTCGAATGGGCCGCCGAGGAAGCGATGCCTCACGTCATGCGCATGGCCAACTCCGCCAACAACGTGCGCTGGTTCTTCCTTATCGTCCTTTACGGCATGTTCATCCCGAACACCTGGCAACGCTGCGCCGCTGTCGTCGGCTGCATCTCGGCCATTCCCATCCTCCTGACCGTAATCAAATGCCCGACTTGCATGATCGTCGGCCCGTATGCCTGGACCCTCTTCCTGGACACGCTCACCGTCCTCGGCTTCTCCAGCGCCATGGCAATCTTCGGCTCCTATCGCATCAGCTCGCTGCAACAGGCGGCCTACCAGGCACGCAAGCTCGGCCAATATCAGCTGCACCGCAAGCTTGGCGCCGGCGGCATGGGCGAAGTCTATCTCGGCGAACACCTGCTCCTTAAGCGCACCTGTGCCATCAAGCTCATCCGCCCCGAGCAGGCCGGCGACCCCACCACGCTCTCGCGCTTCGAGCGCGAAGTCCAGGCAATGGCGACGCTGACCCACTGGAACACTGTCGAAGTCTACGATTACGGCCACACCGCCGACGGCACGTTCTACTACGTCATGGAATACCTGCCGGGCCTCAGCCTGCAAGAACTCGTCGAAACCTATGGCCCGCTGCCCCCCGCGCGAGCCATCCGTTTCCTGCGGCAAATCTGCGGCGCCCTGCGCGAAGCCCACAGCATCGGCCTGATCCATCGCGACATCAAGCCGAGCAACGTCATCGCTTGCCAGCGCGGCGGCGTCTACGACGTCGCCAAACTGCTCGACTTTGGCCTGGTCCAGGACATGTGCGGCTTCACCGCCGGGGGCTCGGATAAGCTCACGGTTCAAGGCGCGATCCTCGGCTCGCCGAACTACATTTCCCCCGAACAGGCCGCAGGCAATGGCCGGATTGACGCTCGCACCGACATCTACAGCCTCGGCGGCGTCGCGTATTTCCTCGTCACCGGCCAGACACCATTCGTCCGCGACTCGGCGATGGAGTTGATCGCGTCGCACATGCGCGACGAGGTGACGCCGCCGCATCAGCTACGGCCCGAGTTGCCGCAGGACCTCGAAGAGGTGATCATGATGTGCTTGCGCAAGAATCCGGACGATCGGTTCAGCGATGCGGAGAGCCTCGACCTGGCGCTGGCCGCCTGCGACGCCGCCGATCAATGGGACGAATACCGCGCCAAGGACTGGTGGCTCAGCACGCCGCAAGCGCCAAATCTCCAGCCCGTCGGCTAGCGAACGAAGGCAATGCGTCACGTCGAATACAGCCAGCGTCCCAGAATGATGCCCGGAATGAGCAGGATCACCAGCAACAACCCAAAGCTGCCGACGAACGCGCTGGCGAGTAACGCGTCAAGCACGACAAGCCCGAGCACCGCCCGTTTGATCGCGGGCTGCACGCACATTGGCTCGGGACGGCGGATGGCGCGAAAGATCGCAATGCCAAGATAAGCGCCAAAGAGGGCAAGCAGGTAGGGGAAGAAACGCGATGGATAGAATTCCTCGCGTGCCTCGAGAGCGACGGCGGGGACCGTTAGCGCCAGCAGCAAGCTGAGGAGGATGACGATGGCGGCGGCGATCAGCGTTGTTTGATTGCTGTGCTGTGCCTCGGTGCGTGCAAACCAGGTGACCCCCGCGATGTAGACGCCGATCACCAGTGCGATCAGCCAGCCCCACGCCGGCGGCCAGGCGCCGAGAATCGACAGGCCAAGCAAAATGTTCAGAAACCGACACGCTCCCATGAAGATCGGGCCGGCGAACGATGCCTTGAAGACGCCGTCGTAGAGGAAGATCGCGAACACGAGCAGCACCGCGATCGGCAGCGAGCGCATGCGGATCGGCGCTTCCAGCGCCTGGGCCGAAAGCACGTCCGCCCCGAGCGCCAGCACGAGCGCGATCGTTTGGCAGCCGAGGGCGAGCCACATCGCCGTGCGCAGCGGAACCAGGCCGCAGGCCAGCGGCCGGCCCGGGCGCTCGCGGCGATCCTGATTCACATCGAAGTAATCGTTCCAGATCATGCCCGACCAGTAAAGCAGCATCGAAGCGGTCAGCAGGCAGAGCAGCGTGCCCCAACTCGCGAGTTCTTGCCAGATCGTCACGGTACTGGGACTATCGCTGGGAAAGAAGCGGCGCCAGATCCACAGGCCGCGGTTGGCCAGAAAGCCGGTCGCGAGCGCGCCGAGGAAGATGTCGGCGAGGGCCGTGAACGTATTGGGCAGGCGCACGAGTTGTGCGTATGGGAGCAGACTTCTCATGCTTTGGCTTCGTAGCCACAAGCTGCCAGCTTGTAGGCTTGCCTTCGGGGGCAGGTCGCTATTGATTCAATCCTGCAAGCTGGCAGCTTGCGGCTACGATGTCGCGGCCAGGATTTTCTGGACGCGCGTCAGGGCAGTGCGAGCCGCCTGATCGGGATCGTCCACGTACGGGTAGAGTTCGATCGTCACCCAGCCGTCGTATTTTATGTCCCGGATGGCACGAAAGCACGCGCCGAAATCGATCGCTCCCTCGCCGGGCACGAGGTGATGATGCACCCGCGTCGCCGCGATGTCTTCGAGATGGAAGTGCCGAATGTACTTTGCCACGCGCGGGATGGTCGTTGCCGGATCGTCCTTGACGCAGTACGAGTGGCCAATGTCGAAGTTCAGCCCGACCGCCGGCGACTGGATGTGCTGCATGAATTCGAGAAACTGATCGGCCGTCTCGATCAACAAATCGGGCTCCGGCTCCACGAGCAGCAAGACGCCTTCCTTCTCCGCATGCTCGGCGACCGGCTTGATCATCTCGACGAATAGCTTGAGCGCCGACTTCCACGACTGCCCCGCCTCGACCGGGCCGCCTGGCTCTGTCGTGATGCACGGGGCGCCAAGCTCCTTTGCCATCGTCAGCGCCCGCATGGTGTGATCGATGCGAATCTGCCGATAGTGGCGGTCCGGTTCGATCCAGGACGGATACCAGTATTTTTGCCGCGGATCATTGACCGCGTGCATCATGAACGAATTGATGTTCGAGATCGCCACGCGATTGTCCGCGAGCGCCTTGCGAATGCTCGCCTTCTGCTCATCGAGCATGAACGCAGGCCACGCGTGCGGCACATCGGCCATGATCTCGACGCCGGTGTAGCCGATGGCCGCGAGGCGGCGGACCGTTTCGGGGAAGGAGAATTTGAGGTAGGCGTTGGTGCTGAATGCGAGTTTCATTGAGGATTGCTACCGAATAGTTGCTCCAAATATCGAGGCTGGATTCATTCTATGTCTTCGCTCCGGCGCGAGGTCAATTCAAATCCTCGTTCCCACGCTCTGCGTGGGAATGCACTGCTTCGCACCGCTCCTGCGGTGCGGACAGCATCACTCGCAGGCGCGCTGCGCCACCGCACGGCGTCCGGTGCGCGACGCAGGAGCGTCGCGAAGCAGCGCGTTCCCACGCAGAGCGTGGGAACGAGAATGCAAGGGTGTCATCCGTATGTCCGACACGATCCTGATCGTCGATGACGAGAGCACCGTGCGGCAGACGGTGCGCGAATGGCTCGCGCAGGCGAACCTCGATTGCGAAATTCTGGCCGCCGCCGACGCCGAGTCCGCCCTCAAGCTCGCCAACGACCATTTCATTGATCTCGCCATCCTCGATTGGAACCTCGGCTCCGGCGACGATGGCCTGCAGCTCCTCCAGGATCTCTCCGCGTTTCATCCGGATATCGTCGCCATCATGATCACCGGCTTCGCGAACATGGCGACGCCGCTCGATGCGATGCGCATGGGGGTGCGCGATTATCTCGACAAGAACCACGATTTTAGCCGCGAGTCGCTGACCAATTCAGTCCGCAAACAACTCGACCAGATTCGCCCGGCGAAGCGCGTGCGGCAACTGCATCAGACGCTGGTATCCTTCCGCGGCGCCGTCGAGCAGGTCGTGCCACTGGTCCAATCGGCAGCAACGTTGTCCGAGCCCGTGCCGTTGCCCGACGCGATTCGCAGCCTGGTCCGCTTCCTGATGCAGGTGACGCACGCCAAGGACGGCTTGCTGCTGGTGCGCCATTACGACGCCGAGCGACAGCCGAGCGAGATTTGCAAAGTCTACGACGCGGAGGGCAAAGCTCTTGACGTCGAGTCGACGCCGTTCGCGCGCTCGATCGCCGGCAGCGCCGCGAGTCTCGGGCAGCCGAGCGTCATGAATGACCTGCACGCCGTTCCCGCGGGTTCCGTCGAATTGCAAATTTTCGAGAAAGCACATCGCAACTTGCTTGCGGTGCCAATGAATATCGCGACGGGCACGCAGGTGGTGATCGAGCTGTTCGACAAAGAAACCGGCTTCACTGCCGATGACCAGCACGTGGCCCGCTCGGCCGCCAACCTTGGCATCGAGCTAATGCGGCAAGCGCTCGGGCAGCGGCAGACGCATCAGTTGCTGTTCGACGCCGTCGCCGCCGCGCTGAAGGCGAGCGAGCAAATGGCGGCAAGCCTGCACGGCTCGAAGAATGCGGAGAAGCCGCCGGAGCTGGTTTTGCAGCAACTGCGCGCCGGCCTCAAATCCACGAGCGAAGACGCCGCCGTCGCCGAGGCCAGCCTGCGATTGGCCGAGGCGATTCGCGTGCTGGCGAGCAAGCATGGGCAACCGGCGCTCGAACATTGCCTGGCGCTGGTGGAGCGCGTGCAGGAGTTACTCGATCAAACCACGGGAGCCGTTTGACGAATATCGTATGAACCATGGCGCCTCCACCGATGCGACTCGCGACGATCGCCTGGCGTCCGTCCTGGAGGCGCTATCGAAACAGCAGGCCGCGGGACAACGCATCGACTACGACGCGCTCGGCCGCGAGCATCCCGATCTCATCGATGAAATCAAGCAGCTTCTCGCTGTCGGCCAGATGATCGACTTCGTCAAGCTGCGCTCTGCCGACGCAACCACGCTGACGCAGTCTGGCTCGAACGCGGCGCCCAGCTCGCTGCAACTTCCCTGCGCCTTTGGCGACTACGATCTGCTCGAAGAAATCGGTCGCGGCGGCATGGGCGTTGTCTACAAGGCATGGGATCGTACGCTCAATCGCCATGTCGCGCTCAAGATGATCCTGCGCGGCATCCACGCGACCGCCGCTGATTTGAATCGATTTCGCACCGAGGCGCAAGCTGCCGGCGGGCTCACGCATCCCAATATCGTGCCGGTCTATCGCGTCGACGACTTCGACGGGCAGGCGTATTTCTGCATGAAATATGTCCCTGGCCGCACGCTTGCCGCGGTGATGGCGGACAAGCCGATGCACCCGCGCGACGCGGCTCGCACCATGATCGCGATTGCGCGGGCGGTTCAGCATGCCCACGAGAAAGGGATTTTGCATCGCGATCTGAAGCCGTCGAATATCCTCATCGACGAAACCGATGAGCCGCTGGTCACCGACTTCGGATTGGCGAAGCGCGTCGAGGGAGGCGTGAGCCTGACGGGCACCGGCGCGATCGTCGGCACACCTAGCTACATGGCGCCTGAGCAGGCGGAGGGGACGAAAAACCCGACGCCACCATCTGACGTCTATTCGCTCGGCGCGATTCTGTACGAGCTGTTGACGGGACGTCCGCCCTTTTTGGCAGCATCAGCGGTGGAGACGTTGTTGCTCGTGCGTTCGGAGGAACCGGTTCGGCCGCGCGCCCTCAATCCGCAGATCGATGTCGATCTCGAATTCATCTGCCGCAAGTGCCTGGAGAAGCGGCCCGAGCATCGCTATCCGAGCGCCAAGAAATTCGCGGACGATCTCGAGGCGTTCCTGGCGGGCGAACCGGTGTCGGCCAGGTCGAGCAGCCTCGTCTACTTTTTCAGCCGTTTGCTGCGCGAGACCCATCACGCGCCAGTGCTCGAAAACTGGGGCTTGCTGTGGATGTTGCACAGCGTGACGATTTTCGTCTTCTGTGCGCTGACCAGCGCGATGAATTATGCGGGACGGACCGGCAAATGGCCGTTGCTGACGACGCAATGGCCCTACCTCGCATTCTGGAGCATCGGCCTCGTCGGCTGGGGCATCATTTTCATGAAGCTGCGCCGCCTGGGTGGCCCGGTGACGTTCGTCGAACGGCAAGTCGCCCACGCCTGGGGCGCCGGCGTCATCGCGTCGATCGGCATTTTCATCATCGAGATGATCCTGTTCAACGAGGTGCTGATCTTGACGCCCGCGCTGTCGATCGCGGCCGGCATGGTGTTCATCGTGATGGCGGGCACGCTGTCGGGCTGGTTCTACATCGCAGGTGCCGCGTGTTTCCTCGGCGCGGTGCCGATGGCGTATCTCGGGCCGCCGTGGAGTCCGCTGCTCTTCGGCGCGATCTCGGCCGTCGGCTTCTTTGTGCCGGGGCTGAAGTATTATCGGCAACGATTGCATTCGCTCAATCAGTGACCGCCGCAAGCTGCAGACGTCGTACAATAGGTCGCAAGGACGCACATGCCACTGAACGGACTCCACTTCCTGACGATCCCCCCGTCGCGCGATGTCGCGGAGCACGGCTTCCCGCCGAAGGTGCGCGACTGGTTTGCGACACATTTCGGCGTTCCCACCCTGGGACAGCGTCACGCCTGGCCGACGATTCTTGATCGCAACCATTTGCTTCTGTCTGCGCCGACAGGCAGCGGCAAAACGCTCGCGGCGTTTCTGCCGATCCTCTGTCAGATCGCGAACACTCCGCGGAGCGGGCTGCAGTGCCTGTACGTCGCGCCGCTGAAGGCGCTGTGCCGCGATGCATGCGTGAACCTGCGCCGGACCTGGCGAAGCATGCAGGCGGCCGGCTGCCATCCGGATGTCCGCCTGCGCATCGGGCTCCGCACCGGCGACACGTCGCAGCGCGTCCGCCATCGGCAGCGCACCAATCCGCCGGCGATTCTGCTGACGACGCCCGAGAGCCTGGCGCAGATGCTCGCGCACCAACCGTCGTTCGACGTCCTGCGCACGCTGCGCTGGGTCGTCGTCGATGAAATCCACGCCATGCTTGGCAACAAGCGCGGCGCCGATCTCGTTCTCAGCCTCGAACGTCTGCCCGCCGATGTGCAGCGCATCGGTCTGTCCGCGACCTGTACGCCGCTCGCGACGGTTGCCGAGTATCTTGTGGGTGATCGACCGTGCACGGTCGCACAGGTGGCGGACCGCAGTGAGAAGCACCTCGTCGTCGAACCAATGTGCGAGAATCTCGACGACGGCCCTGGCTGGTTGGGCACGCTCGTCGAACGTCTGGATCCCGAACTCGCCCCTGACCGCACGACGATCATCTTCACCAACACGCGCAACCTCGCGGAACGCCTGACGTGGGCACTGCGGCGACGCTATCCCGAACGCCAGGACGCGATCGGCGTGCATCACTCCGCGATCGCGCCCGCGCGACGACGCGTCGTCGAACGACATCTCAAACATGGTCGCCTATGGGTCGTCGTCAGCAGCACCAGCCTCGAACTGGGCATCGATATTGGTTCGGTCGATCGCGTCATCTTCGTGCATCCCCCGGGCGGCGTCGCGCGGCTCTTGCAGCGCGTTGGCCGTTCGGGGCATCGGCCCGAAGAGCCGCGGCGCGGCTTGCTGCTCACCGCGTCCGCAAGCGAGCTGATCGAGGCCGCCGTCACCGCGAGCAGCGGCCGTGATGGGCAGATCGAGACCGCCCGCATGATCGATCGGCCGCTCGACGTGCTCTGCCAACAACTCATCGGCATGGCGATGACCGGCGTCTGGCGACCGGCCGATGCCTTCGCGATGGTTCAGCGTGCCGCCCCCTATCGCGGCCTGTCGCTGCGCGAATTCGAAGACTGTCTCGACTACCTCTCAGGCCGGCGCAGCGACGGCGCCGACTGGATTCCCGCTCGGCTGCGCTGGGAGCGTGATCGCTTCACGATCGCCGATGAACGAACCGCGCGTCTGCTGCGCCGCAATCTTGGCACGATCCTGACCGAGGATGCCTGCATCGTTCGGCTGCGCACCGCGTCCGAAGACGACGCGCCGGCGGTCGGCGAAATCGATCTCGCCTATGCGGACAACCTGCAAGCTGGCGACCGCTTCATGCTCGATGGGCGCTGCCTGGAGTTGAAGGAGCGTGCGTCGGCGGAGATGCTGGTGGAGGAAGTTTTCGGTCGGCCCGTGGCGCCGCGCTGGCCGGGCCTCGGCGTGCCGATGCCGGCGGAGCTGGCACGGCGCATCTGCCTGTTCCGCATCGAGGCGGCGGAATGGCTGCGCGACGGGGAGGCGGCACTTGGAGCGTGGCTCGAGCAAGAATTCCATCTGAGCGCCGACGCTGCCGGCGCGCTCGGGCGACATCTGCAGTTGCAGGAAACGGTCAGCGAGGTGCCGCCGCTCGACGCGCTCTTGATCGAAACAGTGGCGCTGTCGGCGTGCGTCGAGTGTTACGTGCACACGCCATTGCCGCGCTCGGCCAATGAGGCGATTGCGCGCGTGTTATTGCGGCGGTGGAAGCGAATAGGCATCAACCTCAACCTACTGGCGGTCAATCTCGGCATTTATTTGATCGCGCACACCGAGCGGCCGATCGATGTGGCGACGTGGCGTGCGGGCTTTGATCCGGACGGCTTTGCCGACGATTTGCAAGCGAGCCTGGAGGACAGCGATCTGTTGCGGCAACACTTCGCTGCCGCCGCCCAGACGGGCTTGATGCTGTTGCGCAATCCCGCAGGCCGCAAGCGCAACGTCGGCGGCAAGCACTGGGCCGAGCGTCGGCTGTTCGATCACGTCTGCGAAGCTGCTCCCGATTTCGTCTTGTTGCGGCAAGCCGAGCGCGACCTGCTCGCTGGCCCGTGCGACCTGGCGACGGCACACGCCTATGTGCAACATCTGCGTTCGCTGCCGATCCGCTTGCGTCACCTCGCCGAGCCGTCGCCGCTGGGTTGGGACCTCACTGGCAATGGCTTCTCGTTCAATCAACAGGCGTTATCGTGAGCATCGCTCATGGCCACTTGGCCAACCGAGTTGGCCAACTCGATTCGCGAAAAACGCAGGACAAATAGCGGGTGCGTGGACCACATGGCCAACTTCCCGCGGGCGGGGGGCCCATGATTCTTGTGCTGACATGGTAAATGTCAAACCGATCGGCGATATTGATTTTTGGCTAATGAATCCGCCGCAGTTTGTGGCTACGACATCGCAGAAATGCTCTTTTCTAATCTGGGGGCTGTATGAATCGATTTGCCGTCGCACTGACCGCGCTTGTTCTTGCCATCACATCAACCAGCGCCCAGGAAAAAATCGATCCAAAGCTGGCGACCGCGGACAAAGACGTCCTGTGGTACAGCGTGAAAAACCTTGATCTCGAAGGCAAGGCGTGGAGCGACACCAAGGCCTACTTCGATCGCCTGCCCGCGAAGGCCGAGAGCGCGGTGCGGGCGCCCGTTTGGAGCCTGAGCCGACATTCGGCCGGGATGTGCGTGCGATTCGTCACTGACGCCAGTGCGATTCAGGCGCGCTGGACGCTCACGTCGCCGCGGCTCGCGATGCCGCACATGGCGGCGACTGGCGTCAGCGGGCTCGACCTCTACGTGAAAACCGAGAAGGGCTGGCGCTGGCTGGGCGTCGGCCAGCCAAAGGAGCAGATGAACACCGCGACGCTCGCCAGCGGCATTCCCGCCGGCACGCGCGAATATCTCCTCTACCTGCCGCTCTACAACGGCGTCTCGAACGTGGAGATCGGCGTCGCCAAGGACACGTTTCTGGCGAAAGGGCCCGCGTATCCCAGGGACCGCAAGCCGATCGTCTTCTACGGCACCTCGATCACGCAGGGCGGCTGCGCCTCGCGCACCGGCATGGTCCACACGGCCATTCTCGGCCGCCGCCTCGGCTATCCTGTCGTCAACCTCGGCTTCTCGGGCAACGGCCGCATGGAGCCGGAGGTCGTCAGCCTCATCGGCGAGATCGATGCATCGGTGTACGTGATCGATTGCGTGCCGAACATGTCGGCCAAGGAAGTCGCGGCCAAGACGGAGCCGCTGGTGCGGATGCTGCGCAAAGCGAAGCCAAACACGCCGATCTTGCTTGTGGAAGACCGCAACTACGACAATGGCCATCTGCTGCCGGGGCCCAAGAAGCGCAATCAGGAAAGCCAGGCCGCCCTGAAAGCCGCGTACGACCGCTTGACCAAGTCCGGCGTCAAAGGGTTGTACTACCTGGAAGGCGCCAACCTGCTCGGCGACGACAACGAAGGCACGGTCGATAGCTCGCACCCGACCGATCTCGGCTTCCTTCGCCAGGCGGACGTCTTCGAGAAGGCGCTGCGGCCGATCTTGAAACGATGAGCAGCGGGCACAAAAAAAAAGCGACCGCCGGGGAGACTTGAACGCTCCCTGACGGTCGCGGCTCATTCGACGTTTGCCTACGCGCACAACTCGCGCACCGGGCGGGCGTCTTCCGGCAGGATCGTCGTCGGGCGGTCGAAGACGTCGCGGACGATGGTGTGCGGGTCGATGCCCATGTTGTGGTAGAGCGTCGCGAGGATGTTGCGGAAGTGGATCGGGTTCTGGTTGGGGTAGGCGCCGATCGGATCGGTGCCGCCGATCATCTGGCCGGTCGGCATGCCGCCGCCTGCCATCAACGCATGGCCCACCGGAGCCCAGTGATCGCGGCCGACATCGCGGTTAATGCGCGGCGTGCGGCCGAATTCGCCCCAGACGATGACGCTGACGTCGTTGGCCATGCCGCGTTCGTGGATATCTTCGATGAGGGCGGAGACACCTTGATCGAAGACGGGCAGGTTCTGGCGGAGATGGCGGAAGTTGCCGCCGTGGGTGTCCCAGAAGCCGTAGGCAACGGTGACGCAGCGGACGCCGGCCTCGACCAGGCGACGCGCCATCAGCAGTTGATCGTTCCAGAGCGGAGCGCCGTCGCCTTGATGCCGCGCTGAGCCGTAGCCGTAGCGATCGCGGACATGGCGAGCTTCCTTGGTCAGATCGAGCGCGTCCACCAGGCGGTTCGACGTCAGCACCTCGAAAGCCTGACGATACGACACATCCATGCGATCCATCGACGCGGCGTCGTTGGTGCGGCGAAGCTGATCGACCGAGTCGAGCAGTTGCCGGCGGTTGCGCAGGCCTTCCTGCGACAGGTCGGCGAGGCGCATCAGGTTGATCTGATCGTTCTCGACCTTGGCGCCGGCGTGAGCCGGGCCGATGAAGCCGGGGCCGGGAATGTTATACGGCCGGTGCTGCATGGTCGGGAACAGGTCGACATACGCGGGGATGACCGGAGAGGTCCGGCCGAGCACCTTCGAGATGACGGAGCCCGCGTTTGGCTTGTTCTCGCGGCGCGTGATGTCCATCGGAAAGCCGGCGACGGTGTGGAAGCTCGAATGCTCATCGCGCAGGCCGGCGATCGAACGCACGACGGCGAGCTTGTCCATCATGCCGGCCAACCGCGGCAAGTATTCGCTGATGCGGATGCCATTGACGTTGGTGGCAATCGGCCGAAATTCGCCGGCGATCTCGGCGGGAGCATCGGGCTTCATGTCGAACGTGTCGTGATGCGACATGCCGCCCGACAGGTAGACCATGATGATGGCCTTGTGCGAGCGCGATCCGGAGCGAGACTCCGCTTGCAACAGCGAGGGCAAGCTGAGCCCGCCCATCGCCAGGGCGCCGATTTTCAGGAACGAGCGACGCGACACGCCATCGCAAAAGCGGCCCGCGGGGCCGGAAATGGTCAACACGGTAATCCCCCCTGATCATGCAATTCCGAAGTTTACGCGCCCAAATTCCGCAAGCGGCCGGTGCTGTCGCCGAGGGCGTCCACGGCGCTGCCGACACGGTCGAGCATCGAGACCCAGAGGTTATTGAGGGGCGTGTTGCGGGCGTAGCGGATGTGGCGGCCGCTGCGGATCGTGCCCGAGCCGCGGCCGGCGAGCAGGACCGGCAGGTTGTCGTGGTTGTGGGCGTTGCCGTCGGAGTTGCCCGAGCCGTAGGCGATCATGCAATTGTCGAGCAGCGTGCCTTCGCCTTCGCGGATGTTCTTGAGGCGGCCGAGCAGGTAGGCGAACTGCGTGACGTGGAAGCGGTTGATGGTGCCGATCTTCGTCATCTTGTTGACGTCGTTGCCATGGTGCGACAGATCGTGATGGCCCTCGCGGACGTTGATGAACGGGTAGGCCTTGTTGCTGCCTTCGTTGGCGAAGACGAGCGTGCTGACGCGGGTGATGTCGGCCTGGAACGCCAGGACGAGCAAGTCGCACAAGAGACGCAGGTGATCCTGATAGTTCTGCGGAATGCCAGCGGGCTGCTGCATGTCCGGACGGCGCGGCTCGGGCAGACGGGCGGCCCGTTCGATGCGCTGCTCGATGTCGCGGATCGACGCCATGTATTCGTCGAGGCGCCGACGGTCATTGCCGCCGAGGCGCGGCTGCAGCGAGTTGGCGTCTTCGCGAACGAAGTCGAGGATGCTGCGGCGTTCGGTTTCGCGGCGTGTCCGGTCCGCATCGCTACCTGACGAGAACAGGCGATCGAAGATCTGGCGCGGATTGTTCAGCTTCGGCACCGGCGTCGTCGCGGAACGCCAGGAGATCGTGGAGGAATAGGCACAGCTGTAGCCCGAATCGCAGTTGCCCGCGAGAGCGCTTGGATCGGCGCCCATCTCGAGCGAACCGAGGCGAGTCTGATGGCCGATCCGGCTGGCGGCAACCTGATCAACCGAGATGCCGGCGCGGATGTCGCTGCCATCGGTCTTGCGCGGCTGAGCGCCGGTGAGGAAGGCGGCCATGGCGCGAGCGTGATCGCCGGCGCCGTCGCCGTTGGGCCGGGCCTTGTCGGCGGTCAGGCCGGTCAGGACGTTGACATATTCACGGACATCGGCGAGCGGTTGCAGAATGCGGGGCAGCGAAAACGTGCTGCCTTCCACGTTCGGCGTCCACTCGTTCATGTTCTTGCCATTGGGCACATAGACGAAGGCCATGCGTGTCGGCACGCGATTGGGCGCCTGGCTTGCCCACGCCTGGAACGGTCCCATGGCCTCCAGCCACGGCAGGGCGATCGACGCGCCCAAACCCTTGAGTACCGTTCGCCGCGACAGCAACTGGCTCATGCGATGGGTCCTTTCCTCGGGAATGCGGAAGGATATTTTCAGGTAGGAGACGGCGTCCAGGAGAGAGCCGACATTGTTTTAATCGGCCGCGGACATTGCCTGTCTTTTCGTTATTCAACAGGTTATCATCTTTTCGGTCAAGTCCTCACTTATTTTGATGAAAATTTTCTGAGAACGTCGCCAGATGCGTGAATCCCTTTACGGCTCACGCCGACGAACGACGCCGACGACGATGAAATCGTCTTCGCTGCCGAGCGATTGCCATTCGAGATCCGTGGGTAATGCGCCGCGCAGCGATTCCAGCGATTCGCGACGCACAAAGATCAACACCTCACGATGGCCCTTCAGGTCGCGCAAGAGCGAGTCGATATCGCTGGCATGTACAATCACCTCGCGATGCGTGTAGAAGCCGATCGAGTCCCAGCGCTTCGGAAAGCTGATGATCGGCAACGGCTCCTCCTGCTCGTATTCCGACGCGATCTCAACTTGCCGCCGCAGGCCGAAGCGTTCGTGATAGGCTGGAAGCCAGGAATATTGGCCCATCAGCAGGACAACCGCCATGATGGCGACGCAGTGCGCCGACGACGTCCAGGCCGGTCCGCGCCGCGCTAGCATCCAGATCCCGAGCCCCGCGACGCCGAAAAGCATGGAGGCAACGATCGCTGCCGTCATCATCGCCAGCCCGGCGAGCGCGACCGCCCAGGTGAGCGTGACGCCCATGGCGATGCCGGCAAATGCGAGCCGATGCGCCCAGCGTTGCCGGGCTTGCGCCGATTGCAGCCAGCGTTGCCAGGGGAGGCCGTGAGTGACGAACGTGCCGAGCATCAACGCGAGCAACGGAAACGCGGGCAGCACGTAGGCCGGTCGCTTGCAGCCGGAGAGGGAGAAGAACAGCACGCACCAGGCGAATGCCAGCACAAAGACGCCGAGCGCCGCGGGGCGACGTCGTCCGGTCCGCAG
>DASRSQ010000233.1:0-8176 GCA_035656475.1 Gemmataceae bacterium
CCCGCCTCTGCGAGGCGGGGCCATTATAAACGAATTCAATCCAGTGAATTGATCATGGCGTCCGCCGTCTGGGCGACGCTTTCCGCCGACAGGTAGGCGCCACTCTGCAGCCGTTGCAGGACGGCCGCCACCTTGTCTTCGCGAATCTCCGGCTCCTGCCCTGCAAGACTGATCAAACGTACAAGCTCGGCCGATGGCGTGTAGCCATCCACGTCCGACGGCACACCTTCCACGCCTCCGCCGCTGGCCGGCACCGGCGCGGCGCCCGCCGTCTGCTGGAATGGCACGATCGATGGCTGCGATAGGCTGTCGTTGATCTGCATACTGGCACCCCATTCGAGAGCGACCCGTCTCGTGGGCTATATCGAAGCCCCATGCGCGAACATGCATCCTTTCTTCAAGGTTTCTTCGATTTTTGGTCGATGTAGATGGAGACTTTTCCATTCCGGCAGGACACAGAAGAAATGGCGATCGAGACGGTTGACCAGGAGTCCGCCGCCGAATCCGGCCCCGCCGAGGCGCCGCCGCCTCGCCGCCTGCGCAATCTCCTGATTTTCGGCCTCCTCGCCAGCCTCGCCATGTTTTCGTTCTGGGGCAGCAAGCAAATCCATAGCCATCTGCATCCACCGGACGATCCGGAAGAAGAGGCTGCCAAGCACGTGCTGCCTGCGAAGAAGCCGGTAGATCCCACGGACCTGCTCGCCCGCGGCGACAACGCCCTGCGCCAGCACCGCCACATCGAAGCGCGGGCCTGCTATCAAGAGTTGCTCGATTCTGGCCTCGCCCACTCTGCCGCCATGCGCTATCGCTTCGGCCTGTGCAACGAGGTATTCGGCAAAATCGACGATGCCGTCGATTCCTATCGCCATGCCATCGGCACATCGTCCGCCCGTTCGCTGACGTTCGCCGCCCACCTCGGTATGGCTCGCTGCCTGCTGCGCCAAAACCGCGGCGACGAAGCACGCTTGCTGCTCATCCCCTTCCTGCTCGACGAGACGCGTCAGAAAGAAGTGCACGAAGACATCGTCACCGAGGCCTTCTACCTACTCGCGCTATCCCTGGCAGATCGCAGCGCGGACCAGGAGGAGCCCTTCTCGTTCGCCGGCATTCCGCTCGAACCGCTCATGCATCTGGAAGAGATTGTCGATGGCGCCGTCGACCGCGACGACGTGGTGGCAACGCCGAAAGCGTCGCCATTGCGCGTGCAAAAAGGTCAGGGGAGCGACACAACCACGGTCTTGAGTGCGGAGCAACCGAACCGTCCCGCTTTCGAGCTGCTGACCGAGCTCGCAACCGAGGGAGGCTTAAAAGTCGACTGGAGCGTGAACGCGAAGAAGTTCGTCGCGGATCGATCGCTCAACCTGTATCTGCACGATTGGGACCTGCGCGATGTGCTCGAGCTCGCCGCCGACCGCGTCGACCTGGTCTGCCTGATCGACGGGGACACGGTCCTGTTCACGACGGTGGCCGAGTCGGGTCACAAGGAGCGTGTCGCGATGCAGCGCGGCTTGTTGCAGCGTTCGCTGCAAAACGCGCTGCGCGTCGACGACACGCATCCGTACACGCCGGCGGTGCTGCTGGAACTGGGCAACAACGAGTTCGCTCAGGAACGCTGGACCGAGGCGATGACCTGGTATACCAAGCTAACGCGCGACGTCCCGACCTCCTCCTATGTCAGCGCCGGCTATTACAACCTCGGTTGCGCCTGTCTACACTTGAACCGTGCGGAGCAGGCGCGCAAGGCGTTCTTTTGTGCGATGGACCAAACGCCGGGCGATGACTTGTCGCTGCGTGCGGGCATCCGCGCCGCCCAGCTATATCTTGACGATGACGAGGCGGAGAATGCCATCCGCCATCTTCGGCGCGTCCAGGCGATCGCGGGGCATTCGCCGCACCAGCCGCTCGCCAGCTTGACGCTGGCCGTCGCACATCTCTATGCCGGCGACCCGGCGGCTGCGCGCAAGATCCTCACGCAGAACCGCATCGTTCTGTTGCAAGAACGCAATCGGGCCGCCGCCTCGTTCCTCGACGCCTATGCGGAGTATCGCCTGTCCCGGGCGACCAAGGGCGCCAGCGCCGGCGATCGCGCCATCAACGATCTCGTCGAGGCCCTCTGGCTGAATAAGGACGAGATCAATCTCGGCTTGCAGGGCCAATGGCTCGTTGCCCAGGCCTATGCCGACCTCGGCTTCTCCGAGCAGGCCGAACGCCTGCTGCGAAAAGCGCAGCCGACGGCCCATGGCAACTTCAGGGCAAGCGTCGAAGTCTCGCTGGCCGAGCTGCATGCGAGAAAGGGAGAACGGGCCGACGCCCGCAAGCTGCTGGACAAATGGGTCCAGCCCGAGACGACCCAGCGGCCACGTTGCCGATTCTTGCTGGCTCGGCTCGACCTCGAAGAGAATCGTTTTCGCGAATGCGCGGACTCCTGCGCGAACCTGTGGAAGGATCGCTACAGCGACGCACCCGCGCTGCTCGCGACCTGGGGAGCAGCACTCGAAGGATTGGGAGACCTGGACAAGGCCGCGAAATGCTACGCCGGCGTCCCGCCGGAATGATCATGCCCCGCGCAGCATCTGCCAGCGCCGCCGTTGCTCGCGCAACAGGAAGCGCCAGATCGCTCGCTCGCGTTCCTCGTCGGCTTCTGCGCCCATGCTCTGAAATTGAAAGCCGCAACACGCCTGTTCATTGTGCCGCGCATACACGCGCTGCACCGGCACGTTCAACGGCTGCGTTTCCGTGTCCAGCGCGATCGTGGCCACCCAGTCCGACGGGTTGGCGCTGCGCAGCTCCGGGGAAAATACGCACAGCCCGCCCGTCGAGAGATTGATCACCTCCGCCTCGACAACGGTTGCTCCCTGGGCGGCTTGCAGCCAAACCTTGAAAAGGCGCGTCGGGCCGAACTCATGGCGATAGTGCTGACGACGGTTCTGCATTTGCCGCTCGAACTTTCTGGCGACTCACCATGGAATCGGCAGGCAAGGCGGTCGGCATCAGCGATTCCGCGGGAATGCGCAGCGAAGGCAAGCTGGCGAATGCCCCGTTTCGTGCCTTGCGCGAGATTTCCTTTACCAACAGAACACAGGTAACTGCTTCCAAAGTGTCGGAGCAGATTTTTCCAAATTCTCTGTAAGAAACATCAGGCAATCCCCGATCAAAGAATACGATGAGCCCGAATGTAACGATTCTGACTGCTATGCTGACTCTGCTGATTGCAGTGGAATGCATGCAGGCCCAGGCGCCGCTGCCCTCGGGGCCAGCGCCGAAGATGATGCCTTCGGGCCCCGCGCAGCCCAAGACGCCTGCGCCGGCGGCGGTGATGCCGCAGACGCCGACAACCCCCATACCACTGATACCGTTGCCTTCCGTGCCGTTACACGTCGAGGCGGAGCCATACTCGCCGTCCGAATTCCAGCGTGCACTCAAGGAGTTGAAAGCGGAGCGCGAAGCGCTGGACGCCGAGATCCGCGCGATGGATCGGCGTCTCAACGCTCCCGAGCCCATTGCGGAGCCAGAGAACGATCCGATTCTGCGGCGCGTGCGTGAAGCTGCGGCGAGGTTTCGAGAGCAACGGGAGCGCACGCCCATTCCGACCATCGCGCCCGGACCGTTACAGCCGAAGCCCGAACAACCAATTCCTGAGCCGAAGAAGATGCTCGAGGAAGATCCGCTTCCGCTCAAATCGATCAAGGTCGAACCGCTCGGCACCACGCCGGTGGATCCAGTCCAACTTGCCCACACGCTATTCCGCACCGGCCGCTACGAAGAAGCGCTGACCGTGTTCCGCAAGATCGATCTACTCGGCAAGAAGCAGGAAGAACGAGCGCCGATCATCTACCTGACCGCGGAATGTCTGAATCGCGTCGGCAAAACCGAGGATGCGATCGCCATGCTGCGCGAAGTCGCCAATTCCAAGGGAGACGTGCAGATGGCCGAATGCGCTCAGTGGCAGATCGACAATCTTCGCTGGCAGCGCGACATGCAAGGCCGCCTGCGCGACATCCGTCAACGCCTCCAGGCCCTGGAGAAACGCTGATGAGCGACACCACCGAAATCTTGGAGCAGCGCCTGCTCGCGGGCTATCGACGGCAATCGAGCCTGTATGAGCGAGCGTTGCGAGTCATCGAAGAGCGAAGCAGCGAGCCGAACTGGGCCCAGAATCTTCACGCGGTGCTCGAAGAAGTGACTGCGCTCGAAGCGGAACATGCCGACACGAAGGTCGGCTGGCAGCAAACCGGCCGATCGCCGGGACCGGAGTTGCGTGTGGTGCTCGAGCGGCTTGGCGCGCAGATTCAATCGCTGCGGGCCGCCATCGATAACCAGGTTGCCGAGATCACCGCTCGCAAGGAACGGCTCATGCCGGAAGTGGACGATTTCATCCGTCGCCGCTGGATGCTGAATGCCTACGGCCAGTCGGCGGCGAAGTCGTGAGTGGAGGTTTCGACGTGTTGCGAGTGTTCGCGCAAGATCAGGAGCCGACCGAAACGGAGGTGGAGCGCTTCGTGCTCCGCGACCCGTCCGGCGGCGACGCGCGCGAGCTGATCGCCGCCTCCGAGGCACTCGGCAGCGTCATCGACAAGGCCAAGTCGGTCGCCCGCAGCAAGCTCCCCGTCCTCATCCAGGGCGAGAGCGGCACCGGCAAGGAACTGCTGGCTCGCCTTATCCACGAACACAGCCCGCGCGCCAAGAAAAAGCTCGTGCAGATCAACTGCGCCGCCTTCTCCGAAAATCTCATCGAAAGCGAGATCTTCGGCCATGAGAAAGGCGCGTTCACCGGCGCCGACCAGCGCCATCTCGGCTACTTCGAACGCGCCCACCAGGGCAGCCTGCTTCTCGACGAGATCGGCGAGATGCCGTTGCGCATGCAGGCCAAGCTGTTGCGTGTCCTGGAAGAGGAAGCGTTCGAACGCGTCGGTGGCGAACAGATGCTGCACGTCGACGTCCACGTCATCGCCACTACCAATCGCGACCTGGAACAAGAGATCGCGCGTGGCGCCTTCCGCAACGATCTCTACTATCGCCTCAATGCGCTGCAGCTTCACGTGCCACCGCTGCGCGTGCGTCGTCAGGAGATTCCGGCGCTGGTGCAATATTTCATTCGCCGCTTTGGCAAAGAAAGCATTGCGGAGGTGACAGCGATCGCACCCGACGCGCTACAGCTTTTGCTCGATTACTCCTGGCCCGGCAACATCCGCCAACTCCGCAACGTCGTTCACTACGCCTGCGTCCTCGCTCGCGGCACGCGCATCGAGGCCGGCGATCTGCCGATGCTGCGCCAGCCCGAGAGCGAGGCGATCGCCAACACCGCTGGCCAAACGCTGGCCCAGATCGAGCGGCAGGTGATCCTCGACACGCTGCGCGACGTTGGCGGCAATCGCACCGCCGCCGCCCTGCGTCTCGGCATCACCACGCGCACGCTGCAGAACAAGCTCAAACGCTATCGCGAAGAGGCCGCCTGACATGAATATCACCAGCGGAAACATGGAACTCCTGTCGCGCGTGCTCAGCGTTGCATCGATGCGCCACGATGTCATCGCCCAGAACATCGCCAATGTCAACACGCCCGGCTTTCACACCTTGCAGGTCAACTTCGAGGAAGCCCTGCGCGAGGCAATGGACGCCGGCAACGCCGGATCGCTGCACACGCTCTCGCCCCAGATCACGCTCGGCGCCGGCGGCGTCGAACGTGTCGATGGCAACAACGTCGACATCGATCAAGAAGTCAATCGCCTACAGAAGAACACGCTCCTCTTCAAGGTTTACACGCAACTGATGGCCACGCAGATCGCCCAGTACCGCAGCGCGATTTCCGGTCACTGATCGTGGAGGACGGCCAATGTCATTCGATAATCTGCTCGTCGCGGGCAACATCAGCGCCTCCGGCCTGGCTGCCGAGCGCCTGCGCATGGAGGTCATCGCCAATAACATCGCCAACGCGATGGCGACGCGCAGCGCCAATGGCGGACCGTTTCGCCGACAGGACGTCGTCTTCGAAGCGCTGATGAACGATCTCACCGGCGACTCGCTGCCGAACGCCGGCAGCCTCGGCGGCGTGCGCACCGTCGGCGTCGTCCCGGACCAATCCGAGTTGCCGCGCATTCACAATCCCGGCCACCCGGACGCCGACGGCGACGGCTTCGTCACGCTGCCCAACGTGTTCTTGCCGATCGAGATGGTCAACTTGATGACTGCCTCGCGCGCCTACGAGGCCAACCTGAAAGTTTTGCAGAACCTGCGGCAACAACTGGAACAGACACTGACCCTGCTGAGGAGCTAAGCGCGTGGCACTCATGCCGGTATCGCAGGTAACGCCTTCGGTCGTCTCGTCCGAGGCTGGATCGGTCGGACGCTCCGCAGGCGCCAGCCCCGCGCCATTTGCAGGGCTCGTCGATCAGCTGGTCGGCGGCGCGGTCCAGAGCAACACGCAGGCCCAGGCCGGCGTGCAGGACCTGGCGCTGGGCCGTACCGATAGCTTGCACGAGGTGATGCTGCAGGTCGCGCAGGCCGATCTGTCGTTTCGCTTGATCCTGGAGATTCGCAATCGCCTGACCGACGCTTATCAGGAAATCATGAAGATGCAGGTGTAGTAAAGCAGGTAGCCGGTAGCCGGTAGCTGTCAGCCAGAGGTGGAATTTGCGTCTGGCTACCGGCTGCCTGCTACCGGCTCTTACTTGAGGATGCCATGGACCGACTTCGCCAACAAGCAATGGAACTCTGGGCACGCTGGCAGGCGCTGAGCCTGGGACGCAAGCTGGTCTGGTCGATTGGCCTGGCCTGCAGTCTCACGCTCGCGGTGCTGCTCTGGTGGGCGGCCCAGCCGGAGTATCGCGTGCTCTATACCGGCCTGTCGGCGGATGAGGCTGGACAGATCACCGCCAAACTCCAGGGGAAAGGGATTCCGTTCAAGCTGGCGGCGGGCGGTTCGACCATCCTCGTACAAGCGGATCAGGCGGCGCTGATCCACCTCGACATGAATCGAGAAGGAGTCGCCGGCGCCGCCAAGTTCGGCAAGGGTTTCGAACTCATCGATCAACCGAGTTTCGGCAATTCGCCGACCTATGATCGGATGAACATCATTCGTGCCCAGCAAGGCGAGCTGGCCAAGACGATCATGCAGCTCGAGCCGGTGACGTTCGCGCGGGTGCACATCACGCGTCCGGAATCGTCGCCGTTCGTGCGCGATCAGAAGCCGGCGACCGCGAGCGTGATGGTGAAGCTGCGGCCCGGCGCCGTGCTCAATCGCCAGACCGCCATGGGCATCGCCTCGCTCGTGTCCGGCAGCGTCGAGGGCCTCGCCAAGGAGAATGTGCGCATCCTCGACGGGAGCGGCCGACCCCTCTCGGTCGAGCGCGATCCCGACACCGGCATGGTCGGCAGCTTCATGGACGCGCGCAAGGAAGTCGAGGCGGATCTGGCCCGGGAAGCGGAACGCATGCTCGAGCGCGCCCTCGGACCTGGCAAGGCCGTTGTCAAAGTCACCGCCGATATTGACACCAAGATCATGAAAAAACGGGAGGAGAAGTTCACCGGTGACCCAAAGATCAAGACCGAAAAGAACATCCTTACCAAGAACATCACTACTGGCACCGGCAAGGGGGGCCCGGCCGGCACGCCAAATAATACCACCGGCAAGGGGCCGAGCACGACCAGCACCAGCGGCGGCACCCAAACCAGTGAAAATACCCACGTCGAATACATGTATCCGAGCACCGTCATCGAATGGACGAACAAGCACGGCACGATCGAACGGCTCACCGTCGCCGCCATCATCGATTCAACCGCTCTGGCGAATTCCGATCCGCCGATTTCGCTCGACTCGCTCAAGGAAGTAATCAAGAAGGCGGTCGGCTTCAAGAGCGACCGCGACGAGATCCAGGTGGCCGCCGTCAAGATGCCGAGCCAGAATCCCGAGACGATCGAGGAAGACACCGCCAGCGCGACGCGGCTGGAAAAGATCCTGACCATCGTGCGCTATGTGTCGATCGGCGCGATCGCGCTGTGCGTGCTGCCGATCCTGTGGATGGTCTTCCGTCGACGCCAATCCGCGGCGCCGGCGGCAGCGCCGGCCGACCAGGCCTCGCTGCAGCGACTGTCGGAGGAGCTTGAGCGCAATCCGGACGCACTGGCCAAAATTCTGTCAAAGTGGATGGAACAATCGGAAATGCCGATCAAGAAAGCA
>DASRSQ010000234.1:0-3577 GCA_035656475.1 Gemmataceae bacterium
CAGCCGCTCATATCGCGCACGAAATCAGCGTACTGGGAGGCGTAATCCCACACAATGAAGCCTCGGAAAGTGAGCCTCTTGACGAGGATCGCCAGCATCAGTTGCGGCACTCGGTTTGGTCCAGCGGGCAGTTCAGTCGCATTGTAGTTTGCGATTAACCCACAGACCGGAATGCGGGCGAAGTTGTTCAACAGCGGTAGCACGGCGTCGAACACGGCACCGGAGACGTTCTCGAAGTAAATGTCGATCCCCTTCGGGCAGGCGGCTTTCAGGCGCTCGGCCAAGTCAGTCTCGTGGTGATCGAGGCAATCATCGAAGCCCAGTTCATCATGCACATATCGGCACTTCTGTTCTCCCCCAGCGATGCCGATGACACGGCATCCTTTGATTTTGGCCATTTGACCGACGACCGCGCCGACTGCCCCAGACGCCGCCGCCACTACGAGGGTCTCGCCGGGTTTCGGTTGACCGATGTTTAGCAGGCCGGTGTAAGCGGTCAGGCCCGGCATCCCTAGCACGCCCAAGGCGTAGGAGATCGGACGCAGCGAGGGGTCGATCTTCTGGACGCCGTTGCCATCGGAGAGTGAAAACTCTTGCCAGCCGGTTCCGGCGACCACTAGGTCATTCACTGTGAATAGAGGGAGATTCGATTTAATGACTTCGCAAACAGAGCGGCCTTCCATCACCTCTCCGACTTCGACCGGCTTTGCGTAAGAAGGACCAGCATTCATGCGCCCCCGCATATATGGATCGAGCGAGAGGTAGACGGTCTTTAGCAACATCTGATTTGGACCGGGTTCGGGAACATCGGTCTCGACAAAACTGAAATTGTCGAGCGTGGGTTCGCCGCGTGGACGGGAAGCAAGGAGGATTTGGCGGTTCTTTCCAGCAGTCATGGTCACTCCTTCAGCGATCTTGGCGAATTGCCCGCCTATCCTGCGTTCCCGAAGGACGCACAGAGAGGGAACCGAGCCGGTTGCAACGCTACCTGCACCAATCACAGCTCAAGCAGAGCGAAGCAGCCTTAGCAGCGCTGACGCAGCGGGCTCCGACGAAGCAGGGTTCTGGCCGGTCACAAGCTTGCCATCTACTTCAACATGGGGCGTCCAGTTGGGAGCGCTGCTGTAGATGCCCCCTCTCTCCTTGAGACGATCTTCCAGTAAGAAGGGCACAACTGCCGTCAGCCCCACTGTTTCTTCTTCGGCGTTGGAGAACCCTGTTACACGCTTGCCCTTGATCAGATACTCGCCGTTTTTGCTGCGCACGTTTACGAGAGCGACCGGAGCGTGACATACCGCGCCCACTGGCTTATCCGCTTTCAAGAAAGCTTCGATCAAAGCGATAGAGGTCGCGTTATCGGGCATATCCCACATCGGGCCGTGCCCACCGGGATAGAACACGGCGTCGAAATCGCCTGCCGAGATATCGACGAGCTTCTTAGTATTGGCGAGTTGTGCTTGGGCATCGGCATCACCGCGAAAGCGTTTCGTCATTGCGGTCTGGTTTTCGGGGAGATCGCTCTTCGGATCGAGCGGCGGCTGACCGCCCTTTGGCGAGGCCAGCGTGACTTTCGCACCCGCGTCCTTCAGCGTGTAATAGGGAGCGGCGAACTCTTCCAGCCAGAATCCGGTTTTCTTGCCAGTGTCGCCGAGTCGATCATGGGACGTGATGACCATGAGGATTTTCACGACAGACCTCCTTCGTTGCTTGACTTGAACGCAGAGGGGCTGGTCGTTGGCCCTCAATGCTGCACACGAACCTCCTCGGTCGTCTCATAGAAACTGGCTAATCAAGGAGGAATACGTCCATTGTAGGCGTCCTGACCACAGCAAGGCAGGAGCGCCCGTTTCTGAAAATCGTTTCGCTCCCTCGTTGTGCTGGCTCCGCGAGCGGAGTTGCTTCCATCGTAGGAATGACTATCTTTCTCTTTTCAAGAGAGAGAGCCGTTCGTAGCCGAGGCGGCAACTCACCTTCGGCGTTGGTGTCGGTGAAGGCTATGGCAGTCGTCGAAGATTTCCGAGAATGGCAGTCCGACGTGTGGTTTGACAAGGGATTCCTGCAACGGGTTCCGGCTCACGCTTTGAAGGAGTTTATGCGCGCGATCCATCCGCTCAGTGCGGAACTGCATGGGCGCGTTCACAAGTCGCTTTTTGCAGGTATCAAAGAGCCTTTCCACTATCTTCGTGTCAATGGTTGGATGCGATCCTTGCTTCGGGCTGAATGGACACTGCCAGCAATGGCCTCGGTCGATCAGCGAGTAGAATACATGCGAGAGAAAACGGTGTGGTCGCCCTCGGATGTTGTCTTTTTGGTCTACCATCAGCCCACGACCTATGCAACCACGTGGGCGAGTTTCCTCCGATATTTCCGAAAGGATTACTTCTACCTCGATACGATGCTGGTCTGCCATCCGCGTAGTCGGGATGTAGTGCTTTTTTGGGAAGATGATGGGCCAAGATTCGGAAAGCGAGGACACCGTGAATTACCGCAGCCTCGTTGGGATTACGGCGAAGATGCCGACGAAAGTACAGAACCGGAAGGAATCTCGCAACGAGGACCGCTACAGGACCAAGGCTCCGTTTGAGAGATTTGCCCGAAACGAGACCCGCCAGACCGACACAAGGGGATTGATTCTGTCCTGATCATTTCAAGGAAGAGAAGGCATATGCGGACACCGAAGTGGCTGGATGAAGTGATCAACACTGTTTGCTATGCGTGCATCAGCGACGTAAAGGGCAGGATGAGCGGTTTCTCTTATCGCTTGTCAAAACCCCAAGACAACTCATGGGGGATATGGCTGCTGATGATCGCCCCTTCGGTCATCGAAATCGCGGGCGGCAAGAACGATGGTGCGACTGGCTTCGATTACGTGGATGTGGATCTGCTGGCGATGCCCCAGTGCCTCGATCAAGTAGAATCCTTCACTTATGATCCTAACTTTGGAGACGAGCCTCATCTGACCCTCACTGGCAAGAAGGGCAAACGAGAGATCGTGATCCAGATTTACTTCGAGCCGTTTGACGATGACGAACCAGAGACGATCTTCGACGTGAACATGGGAGGCTGGCGCGACAAGCGACCAGATGAAGATTCAGCCTGCTAGACGTGCTCTGCTAACTGGAGGCCCGCTTGACTCGCCCAGCGACGAAGAATATCTCGGCATTTCTCGGTCGGCAGCTCGTTGCGTTTCCCGCGTGCTTGACAAATCACCCTTTGCGCCGGGTCCACTTCGACCGTCAGCATCTTTTGTCGTTCGCCGTCCTTTTCTACTTCCATTGACCAGATCGAACTTTTTCCGTGTAGACAGGACGACACGTATGTGGCAACGCAATGATGCATCAACCGGCCTTCATGGACAAGCGTGTGGGAGTCAAGTAGCTCGGTGATAGTCCAAACACGCATGATGCCGCCCGACTCCTCGATGAATTGAAAACCTACGATTCCCGATTCGCACCACTGGGCATGGGGTTGTTTGGCTTGGCCGAGGCTCCCATGCCACTCCCTGACCAGCTTCAGCAATGATGCAGGGGTCCGCCCCTTGAGCGAGAAATCTGGACGTGGCGGCTCTCGCTGCTCG
>DASRSQ010000235.1:0-12068 GCA_035656475.1 Gemmataceae bacterium
ATGTTCGGCCCTCACCCCCGGCCCCTCTCCCAGAGGGAGAGGGGAGAAAATCACCAATCCCCCACGCTGCCGTCCTTGTGGAACACGTGCTGCAGCAGCTCCTGCTGGAACGGATGCTTCTTCACCTCGGCCTCGTTGATGGTGATGCCCAGGCCGGGCCGCGTGTTGGGGCGAACGATGCGTCCCTGCTTCTCGACCGTGAAACCCTCCTGCACCACGTCCTGTCGCCAGGGGACATCGGCGTGCACCGTCTCGCAGATGATGTAGCTCGGCTGCGAGAAGCCAAACTCGAGCGACGCGGCGGTGCTGACCGCGCCCTGCGGATTGTGCGGCGCGAGCGCGATGCGATGCGCTTCCGCGAGGGCAGCGACCCGGCGTGCCTCGGTGAAGCCGCCGCAATGCGTCAAATCGAGCTGGCAGATCTCGCAGGCTCGCGCCGCGAACAGATCGCGGAAGGCGGCGAGATTCGTCACACGTTCCCCGGTCGCAATCGGCGTCGCAACGGCTGCATTGATAGCCGCCAATCCGTCAACGGCCTCCGGCCAGCAGGGTTCCTCGAGGAAGTACAAGCCGTACGGCTCGAGCGCGTGCGCGAACTTGAGCCCCATGGCGGGCGACGGCCGCGCGTGGCAATCGACCATGATGTCGATCGATTCGCCGACCGCATCGCGCATCGCCTTGACCGCAGCCTCGGCTGCCTTGATCGGCTTCAGTCCCTCGATCGGCATCGTCGACGGCACCGCCATCGACTTGAACGCGGTGAAGCCGTCGGCCACTGCCTGGCGCGCGAGGTCGCCGAAACGTTTCGCTTCCTCCGGTGCGGTCTCGTAAAAGTCCTCCATGCGGCCGCCGCCGAGATGGCAGTAGGTACGGACGAAATCGCGCACTGGGCCGCCGAAAAGTTTCGAGCACGGCACGCCGGCGACCTTGCCGAGAATGTCCCAGAGGGCGATGTCGATACCCGCGATGGCGGTGGCGCGAACGATGCCGTGGCCGTGCCAGAAGTGCTGGCGAAACATCATCTGCCAGAGATGCTCAGGCCGCGTCGGGTCCTCGCCGATGAGGAGCTGTGCGAGATCCTCGACGGCGCCGACGACGGCACGCGTGTGCCATTCGAGCGTCGCCTCGCCCCAGCCGAACAGGCCGTCCTGGTCGGTGACGACCTTGACAAAGATCCAGTTGCGCATGCGCGCGTTGCAGACATGTGTTTCGATGGCGGTGATTTTCATGGCAAAGCAATATTATGGGAAGCTCACGCAAAAGCGCAAAGGCGGAATGAAATGCAATTGAACCACGGGGAGCACGGGGGAACACGGGGGGTCAATGCAATGTAACGCGATTACGCCACTATTCTAAGGCATAGGGATGTGAAACTCTAAATGACTCTGATGATTTCACACGCGGTCGCGGGCTCGCTCAGGCAATCGCTCCCCGTGCTTCCCCGTGTCCCCCGTGGTTCAATTGCATTTCTTTGCGCCTTTGCGTGAGAGTATTTCGCTTGTCGATTGCATGCAGTCTCGGAAAATAGCTCAATCATTACCCCTTGAGGAGCACACCATGGCACTGCAAAAAGCAGAATCGGGAAAAACACGTATCGGCTGGATCGGCACCGGCGTCATGGGACGCTGGATGTGCGGGCACGCCATGGCCAAGGGCTTCAAGGCGACCATCTACAACCGTTCCAAGGACAAACCCGATGTGAAGGCCCTGCTCGATCAAGGCGCGAAGTGGGCCGACACGCCGAAACAGGTGGCCGAGAATAGCGACGTCATCTTCGCCATCGTCGGCTTCCCCAAGGACGTGCGCGATGTCTTCCTTGGCTCGCAAGGGGCGCTCGCCGGCAGCAAGGGGGGCAGCATCCTCGTCGACATGACGACGAGCGAGCCGACGTTGGCGCGTGAGATTTATGACGCGGCCAAGGCGAAGGGCGTCTACAGTCTCGATGCGCCGGTTTCCGGCGGCGACGTCGGCGCCAAGAACGCGGCCCTCTCCATCATGATCGGCGGCGACAAGGACGTGGTTGACGCGGTCAGCCCGATCTTCGAATGCATGGGCAAGACGATCATCCATCAGGGCGGCCCAGGCTCCGGGCAGCACACCAAGATGGTCAATCAGATCCTGATCTCGTCGAACATGGTCGCCCTGTGCGAGGGCCTGCTCTATGCCTACAAGTCGGGCCTCGATCTCGAAACCGTTTTCAAGTCGGTCAGCGTCGGGGCGGCGGGCAGCAAGGCGCTCGAGGTGCTCGGCCCGCGCATCATGGCCCGCAACTTCGAGCCCGGCTTCTATGTCGAGCACTTCATCAAGGACATGGGGATTGCCCTCGACGAATCGAAGAAGATGGGCATCGCCATGCCGGGCCTGGCCCTCGCGCATCAGCTTTATCTGGCGCTGCAGGCGCAGGGCTATGGCCGAAAGGGGACGCACGCGTTGATGCTGGCGCTGGAGCATATTTCGAACGTGAAGCGATAACGCCATGCAAGCCATCTGTCGCTGTGGCCATGCGTTCACGGTGCATGCGGTCCGGTTTCCGCACGAGATCCATTGTCACGCGTGCGGGTACAAGTTCCTGGTGCAGGAGGATGGCCGCACGCACGAATGCGAAGGGCCGCCGCGCGAGTTCGATGTCGGCTGCTCGTGCGGCCAGCGATTCCATATTCATTCGGCGCACTTCCCGCGCGAGGTTCATTGCTACGCATGCGGGCAGCGCTTTACGGTGTTCGACAACGGCGATGTGATGAGGGTCAATGTCCCCGAGACGCTCCCCCCGGCGGATCCAACCGCCATGGTGGGCGACTTGCGACGCATTCAGCCGGACGTCGATGCGCCCGTGCGCGTGGTGGACGCAACGGCTGCCGCGAAGAAGCAAAAGGCGCTCGCGGACTTGAAGCTGATTGACCTGCAATGGGGAATCGAGCAAACGCAATTTCTGGGCATCAGTCGGGCCTTGCATGCCTTCTCGTCACTACGCGGCTTCGCCCTGGCCGGCCTGATCGCATTGGTTTTGGCGGCAGCATGTCTGGCCAGTCCCTACTTACTTGACTCACCGCCGTGGCTTTGGATCTTCATTCGCGTGGCCTGGTACGCTCTGGGAATTGCGAGCCTGGCTTTCGCCTATGTCGTGCGCGAAATGCATGAATATGGCAAGGCGGAAGCAAACTGGCAAAGGCAACGCGTCGTCGTTATTGCGAAGGCTGGCTTACCGCTTGACCTCCTGCCGGCTCAATCCGAGTGATCACCAATATCCGGGGGGGAATCATGCCGATTAACCAGACCAATCTATTCGCCCTCAAGGCGAGCCTTGTCTGCCTCGTCCTTGGTCTGGCGCTGTTGATCCCGCAACATGATACAGCCGCCCAGGATGGCAAGACCGGCAAGAAGACTGCCGACGTCCCCAAGGACGAAGCGCCCAAGCATAAGGACAAGTACACCCAGGAGTACAAGCACTCCTTCAAGGGGGACACCGACCTTGATCCGCTCTTTCACTGGCATGGAGAGGAGCCGCAAGGCTGCACGGAATTCGATCCGAGCGGGCTTCTGCTTCATCTTCCGGACGGGCATCCCGGCAAACGCATGGGGACCGGCATCGGCATCAACACGCCGATCAAGGGAGATTTCGAAATCACGTTGCGCTACGACATGATCAAGGAGCCGACGCCGGCCGAGGCCGGTCAAGGGACGGGGATCTTTCTTTGGGTTGACATCGACAAGAAGGGCCTGAATCGCGGCTACGTGAGCCGTGTCACCAAGCCGGGGAAGCAATTTGGGATTTGGTCCCATCTGGCCCGCGGGGAAGGTCAGAAGCCTGTTGACGTCACGCGCACATTTCCAGCCAATGACTCGAGCGGTCGGTTGCGCATCGTCCGCACGGGCGCCACATTGTGTTACTACGCCTCAGAAGGGGCGAATGGCGAATTCAAGTTCCTCTACCATCATTCATTCCCGACCGATGAAATCGATGCGGTACGCTGGGGCGGCACCACGGGGGGGCCCAAAGCATCGCTCGAAGCGCGATTCGTCGATCTGGACATCCGCGCCGATGACTTGCCCAACTTGCCGAAAAACAAGGTTGCGCAGTCGGGCAAGCAAGAGGATGCGCCCGGGCCGGCGGCGACGCCGCGCCGGACGTTCCCGTGGTTGATCGTCGCGCTGGCAGCGGGCGCCTTTATCGTTCTGGCGGTGACTTTCGTGGGCGGGCTCGTGCTGTACATGAAGCGAAAATCGTGATCGAGACATCGGCTGTCAAATCGAACGGGGACGAATAGAGTAATCTATCCGTTGCCCGCTGGACGTATTTGCGGTTCCTCTGTGGGAGGAGCTGCTCATGATCGGTGCCGATGTGAGTTCGCTGGTTGTTGACAAGCGCGAGACGAAGATTCGGAGCATGTTCAACAACATCGCTCCGAGTTACGATTTGCTCAACCATCTGTTGAGCATGAACGTGGACAAGTACTGGCGCTGGCGGACAACCCGCCTGGTGCCGCCGAAGGTGGACGGCCGGGAAGGCGAGGCTCCTGCCGAGCCGCGAATCCGCAACGATTTGCCTGTGGGACATACCGCTGAAACTTCCGGCTCGGCGGGAGCCTCGCCCTCCCGGAGCTCGCCTTCCCACGCTTTGGCGCCCGCTCCCATTCTCGATCTTTGCACCGGCACCGGCGATCTCGCGCTGGCTTACGATCGCGCCGCCGCCGGGCGGGTGCCGATCGTCGGTGCCGATTTTTGTCATGAGATGCTGGTGCGGGCCGAGGCGAAGGCGAAGCGACGCAAGGCAGATGGGCGGATTCGCTTTCTCGAAGCCGACGCGCAGCATCTGCCGTTTCCGAGCGACATGTTCCAGATCGTGACGGTGGCGTTTGGCCTGCGCAACGTCACCGATACCGACAAGGGCATCGCCGAGATGGTGCGCGTCGCGCAACCGGGCGGCCGCGTGGCAATTCTCGAATTCTCGCAGCCACGCGGCTGGTTGATGGGGCCGCTCTATCGCATGTACTTTCGGCACATCCTGCCGCGCGTCGGCCAGTGGATTTCGCGCTCGAAGGATGACGCGTATCGCTACCTGCCCGAAAGCGTGCTGCAATTCCCCGATGGCGACGCGCTGGCGGAGCGTCTGCGCGGGCACGGGCTCGTCGACGTGCGCTGGCATTCGTTCACGTTCGGCATCGCATCGCTCTATGTGGGGACGAAGAAATGACGGAGCATTTGCTGGTGCGAGCGGCGCGTGGCGAAGCGGTCGAACGACCGCCGGTGTGGGCGATGCGTCAGGCCGGCCGCTGGGATCCCGAGTTCAACAAGGTCCGCGCCGGCCTTTCGTTCTACGAATTCTCCGACAATGTCGAGCTGGCAGCGAAGGCGTCGCTGTTGCCGAAACGCTTCGGCGTCGATGCGATCATTCTCTTCTACGACATCACGACATTGACGGTGTCGATGGGTCTGCCGTTCACGCTGCAACCTAATCGCGGGCCGGTGCCCGATCGGCCGATTCGGACGATGGACGATGTCCAGCGTCTTGATCCTGAGCCCGCGCCGGAGCGATTCGCGTCGATCACGAAGTTGCTGCAGCGCGTTCAGGCCGAGTTGAAGGGGGAGCTGCCCGCGATCGTCTTCGCCGGGGCGCCGTTCACCGTTGCCACCTATTGCATCGGCACCGGCAAGAATATGGCAGATACCGCGCGGTTCATTCAGGAACAGCCGATCGTCTGGGGCGCGCTGCTCGAGCGCATTCAGACGGCGACGATTCACTTTCTCAACGCGCTGATCGGCGAAGGGGCCGCGCTCTATCAACTGTTCGATTCATGGGCCGGCGAACTGACGCGCGACGACTATCTGCGCTGGGCGCAGCCCTATCATCGGGCGATCTTCGCGGGGGCGGCGGGAACGCCGCGGATTCTGTTCGTGAAGGAGTGTCCGCACCTGGATTTACTGACGCAGAGCGGCGCCGATGTGATCAGCCTCGGCGCGTGCCATGATTTGGCGGCGGCGCGGCGTGATTATCCGCATCTTGTTTTTCAGGGCAATGTCGATGAGGAGATCCTGCGCGGCGGCACACCGGAGCAGGTGATCGAGGCGACGAAGCGCTGTCGCGAAGCCGGCGGCGGACGGCGACACATCATCAATCTCAACCACGGCGTCGACAAGGGGACGCCGGTCGCGAACTTCGAGGCGTACATTCGCGCCGCCAAGGGGCTCGTTTAGCCGCTACCCCGAAGGACTGCGCGGAGGCTTTGCGGCCAAACGGTTACCGGAACCAGCCACCGACCTGCTGGATGAAATCACGCGTCGGATCGCTCGGCAACGGGTCCACCTTGGCGGCTTGCCAGTCCTCAAACGAATTGGGCCAGTGCTTGCCGGTCGATTCCTCGAGCGCGGCGTGAGCCCGGCCACGCAGGGCGACGTCCTTCTCCATCTTCAGGACGTGTGCCAGCGTATCGACGGCATCCTTCTCCTTGTAGTGGCCCAGCGCGCGGACGGCGACAATACGCTCATCCTGAGTCTGCATGCGATCGACGCGGTCCGCGCTCTTGGGCGGCCCGGGCTGGCGGGCGACGCGAACCATCAGGGCCAAGGACGACGGGTCATGCATGGTCTCGAGCGCGACCAGGGCCTCGCGGTGAATCATGCTGTTGTTCTCGGCCGTGAAGGGCAGTTTCTGCTGATTGAAGACATCTTCGAGGATGGCAGCCGCCCGCCGGTCCTGGAACTTGCCCAGGGCCCGAATCGCGGCAAGTCGGCAGAGGGGCTCGCGATCCGTGGTCGCGGCGGCGCCGAGGATCTTCAGATAGGCCTCCTGGTCCTGGGCGTTGCCGCCATTCTTGAGCGGCTCGCGCAATTCGCCCAGCGCCTGGGCCCGGCGCAGACCGTCGGCGTTCGGCTTCGACGGATCGTTATCGCGAATCACGATCAGCGGATTCGGCTTGTTCCAGCCGAACATGTAGCGCGCGTCGCGCTCGGAACTGGTGACTTCGTCCCAGAACGTCGCGCACCCGGGAGCGGCCACGATCAGGCCGATGACGACCAGCAGCTTGAATCTTCCAGGCACCGCTCGCCTCCTTGGAACGGATCATTCGCGCGGGAATAAGAAGTCGACCCTATAGCCGAGACCTTTAAACCATGCAAGACCGTTTGGCCAAGGATTGCGTCGCTATGGTCCGCTCGGCGGTTTAGCGCACGGGATCACCGCGAGAACAGTACGCCAAGGCAAGACGTACGGTGCGCTAAACCGCCGAGCGGACCATAGCGACGCAATCCTGGACAACGCGCGAATTTCGTCAAACGCGGCGCTTGCCATTTGCGTTGCCCTGCGCATTTTGATAGCGTTAACCTCTCTCCCTACATTCACACCCCACGCGGAACCTGCCATGACGCGCCGCCTGCTTGTTATTTTCCCCATCGTCCTTCTGCCGCTACTTGCCGGGACGTTGTACACCCCCGCGCAACCCGCGCCGAAAAAGCCGGCCCCGGTCGGGTACGAATGTCGATGGACCGATACACCGATCCAGATCACGGGCAAGGGGACCGATCCGGCGTGGAAGCACGCGCAGACCATCGACAAATTCACGGTCCCCTGGCTGGAGAAGCCTCGCGGCGCGAAAACCAAGACGAAGGCGAAGCTATTGTGGGATCGCGACTATCTCTATTTCTTCGCCGACATGGAAGACAGCGATCTCTACGCCGACATCAAGGAGCACAACGGCATGCTCTGGAACAACGATGTCTTCGAGCTGTTCTTCAAGCCCGCCGATGACAAGCCGGGCTACTACGAGTTCCAGGTCAACGCTGCCGGCGCGGTGCTCGATTTGTTCCTGCCGCGCCGTGGCGCCGGCGGGTTCGATCGCTTCAAGAACGAGACGAAGTTCCACGTCGACGCCAAGGTCAACCTGCGTGGCACTCTCAACAAGTGGACCGATAAGGACGATGGCTGGTCCGTCGAAGGAAAGATCCCGTGGACCGATTTCCTGAAGACCGGCGGCCGCCCCGATCGCAACGAGAAATGGAAGTTCGCCCTGTGCCGTTATGACTATTCGGTCGCCTTCGAAGGGCCGGAGCTGTCGACGTGTGCGCCGCTGACGAAGTCGAGCTTTCACCGCTACGAGGATTACGCGACGCTGACCTTCGTCGGCCCCGAAAAGCGGGCCGACGGCCGGCTCTCCACGTTCAAGCCGATCACGACATCGAAGGTCAAGGGCTTCCCCGACGGGCCATCCCCGTATCAGACGCAGCGCGTCTATCCTGACCTGCCGATGAAGTTTCCCGTGATCACGGCCCACATCCCGAGCTCCGATCAGCTCCTCGTCATCACGCTCGATCGCGGCACCGAGATCGCCACCATCAAACGCATGAAGGATGATCCCAAGGTCAATTCGTGGGAAACCTGGCTCGAAACCACTGACACCGTCGTGCAGATCGAATTCCACCCGAAATGGGCCGAGAACGGCTTTGTCTACCTCGGCGGCAGCGGCTCGCAAAAAGATCCCGGCCCCAAAAAGAAGACGCGCATCGTCCGCTACACCATGCAGACGAAGCCCCCCTACAAGGTCATTCCCGGCTCCGCGAAAACCATCATCGAGGTCCTCTCCAATGGCCACAACGGCGGCGCTCCCGTCTTCGGCCACGACGGCATGCTCTACATCACCACCGGCGACGGCACCAGCGACTCCGATACCAACGTCGTCGGCCAGGATATGTCGTCGCTCTTGGCAAAAATTCTGCGCATCGACGTCGATCATCCCGATCCGGGCAAGATGTACTCCGTGCCCAAGGACAATCCATTCGTCAACATGAAAGGCGCTCGCCCCGAGATCTGGGCGCTCGGCTATCGCAACCCGTGGCGCATGTGCGTCGACAAGAAGACCGGCCACCTCTGGCTCGCCCAGAATGGCCAGGACTTGTGGGAGCAGGCGTACCTCGTCAAGAAGGGGGACAACGCCGGCTGGAGCGTGATGGAAGGGAGCCATCCGTTTTATCTGACGCGCAAGCTGGCGCCGGTGCCGCTCGTCAAGCCGACAGTTGAGCATCATCATTCGGAGGCGCGCTCGCTGACTGGCGGCCTCGTCTACTATGGCAAGAAGCATCCCGATCTCGTCGGCCATTACATCTACGGCGACTACTCCACGGGCAAGATCTGGGCGGTCAAACACGACGGCGACAAGGTCGTATCGCATCGCGAGATTTGTGATTCGCACCTGACCATCACCGGTTTCGGCGTCGACAGCCAGGGCGAGATCCTGATCGCCGACTTTCAGAAGGAGAAGGGGGGCCTGTTCACGCTCGTCCCGACGCCGGCGGAGCAGCGCGTCACGACATTTCCGAAGAAGCTGTCCGAGAGCGGCCTGTTCAAGAGCGTGAAAGAGCACGTCATGGAGGATTCGCTGATCCCGTACTCGGTCAACGCAGTCCTGTGGTCGGACGGGGCTGCCAAGCAGCGCTGGCTCGGATTGCCGGCGGGGGCGAAGATCGATTATCGCAAAAGCCGCGGCTGGGAGTTGCCCGATCAGACGGTGATCGTCAAATCGTTCTACATCGACACCGAGGAAGGGAACCCGCAATCGCGCCGCTGGATCGAGACACGTTTTCTCACCCGCCAGGGGACCGAATGGTACGGCTACTCGTACGCCTGGAATGATGAGCAATCCGAAGGAACGCTCGTCGAGAACAAGGGCGCCGACCGCGAATACACGATCAAGACGAAGGCCGGGGCGAAGAAGCTGAACTGGCATTATCCGAGCCGCTCGGAGTGCATGGTCTGCCACAGCCGGGCCGCCAACTGGGTGCTCGGTCTCTCGGAATTGCAGTTTAACCATGTGCACCATTATCTCCCCTCGCCCTCTGGGAGAGGGGTTGGGGGTGAGGGCTTCAAAGAAAACCAGCTCGCGGTGCTCGAACGATTGAACCTGTTCAACAAGTTCAGCACTTGGTCCACTGATGCCCGCGACAAGCTTCGGCAAGAGCTCAAGGCCAAGGGTCGCACGACCAAGGAGATCAACGACGAGATCGCCCAGCGCACCGCAACGATGGGCCAGCGCGAGCCGGTGGCGTCGACGCTGTTGCCGTTTGATCCAGCGACGGCGAAGAAGCTGGTCGATCCCTACGACAAGACGCAAGACCTGACCGCGCGCGTCCGCAGCTATCTGCACAGCAATTGCGCCCAGTGCCACGTCGAGGCCGGCGGCGGCAACGCGGCGATGGAGCTCGAATTCACCAAGAAGCTCGACGAGATGAAGATCGTCGACGTGATGCCCAAACACGACACCTTCGGCATCAAGGACGCCCGCATCATCGCGCCGGGCCATCCGGAGCGCTCGGTGATGCTGCACCGCATCAGCCACCGCGACAAGGGGCACATGCCGCCGCTGGCGACGCGCGTTGTCGACCAAGCCGCCGTCGAAATGATGTCGGAGTGGATCCGCCGGCTGGAGGCGCCGAAGGCAAAATAGCCTCGGCCATCACAAGTAATGGCGAAGGAATTCGATCATCCTGTCCTGGTAACCAGGGAACTGGAAAAGATCCTGATGCCGGGCGTCGGGAACCATCCAGAGCTGCTTTGGCTCCGGCGCGGCGTCGAACAGGTGGCGCGTGTCTTCCGGCCAGGTCTTGTCATCGCATTCGCCGCTGATGACGAGGATCGGACAGCGAACCTTGCCGATGTGGTCGATCGGCTTCACGGCGTCGATCGGCAGATCGATGTTCCGCTCGGCGAACGGGACCAGCAGACTCGCGCCGACCCAGCCGGGCATTAGCGTGTAATGCCGCAGTCGGCGATCGACGGCGTTGGCCATCTCGTCATAGACGCTTTCGCAGATCACGCACTTCAGATCAGGCAAATCGTCGGCCGCGAAGAGGATGGTCGCCCCGCCCTGCGAAACGCCCAGGCAGGAAATGTCGGTGCAGCCGCGCTCGCGGAGCAGCTTGACCGCGGCAATGAGGTCGTGTCGTTCGTGATAGCCAAAGCTGACCCGGTCGCCGCTACTCTCGCCGCAGGCGCGGGCGTCGTATAGGAGGACGTTGTAACCCTGATCGCGCAGCACGTGCGCGCGAGGCAACATCTGCTTGCGCGTGCCGGTGTAGCCATGCAGAAGCACGACACCTTTCTTGCTCGCGGCCGGCACGAACCAGCCGGACAGCGTTTCGTCATCGCTGGCGGTGAAGGTGACGGGTTCGATCGGATGCGGAAAGCGCTCGGGGGGTGGTCCGATGTCGCACTGCCGCGGCCCGGTCAGACGCACGGCGAACAGCCACGAGCCGGCAACGAAGACGACGCCGGCCGTGGCGAGGGAAATCAGTGTCCAGCGGAGGAGCCGTTTCACGACTTATTTGTCAGTAATGCCGTCGCGATTTCCCAGGTCGACGATCCCGTTGTTACCGGTGCTGGGCTTGCCGCCCGAAGCAGCATCTTCGCCCCCGAGCGACGCCAGAGCAGCGTCTTTCTGCTGGTCCTGTTCCGACTTGGCGGAGCGATTAAACCGCTGCGCGACGAAGTAGAACGCCACCATGACGCATACCATCATGCCCGTCAATAACAAGAAGTACGCTCCTGGTGACATGGTTGCGTACAGGCGACCAACGGGGGCATTGATGAAGAAATTCGCCAGGCCCACCGTTAGAAGCCACTGTGCCGTGACGAAGCTCTTCATTGATGGAGGGGCCGCCACAAAGGCCAGTTCCAGCCCGGTCACCGAAATCAAGACTTCTGCTCCCGTTAGCAAAACGAACGCGAGGACTTGCCACCAAATGGTGACCTTGTCCGAATCGAGAATATGACGGCGAATCACTCCCGCTTCGTCCGCGCGCTCGGTATAGGGTCCGCACAGGTAGCCAGCCAGCGACATCACTCCCATAGTCAGCATCGTCAGGACGAAGCCGATCATCATCTTGTCGGTCGGTCGCATCCGCAGACCGGCCCGGCGCTCGAGTGTATTCCATATCAGCTGAAACAGCGGCACGAAGAGAACGATTAGGATCGGATTCAGCACGCCGAATTGCTCTGGTGAGAATGGCTTGCTGAGAAACTCAAGCGGCACGGTGAAGAGGCCGATATCTGGCAAGCCAAGCTCCGCCGCCGTGACGGGATTGGA
>DASRSQ010000236.1:0-6328 GCA_035656475.1 Gemmataceae bacterium
TGGCAATCGCCCGTGGTGCAGGCGGCCTCGCCTGCACATGGTGACGGCAAGTTCAATCACTGTCGGTTGCGTTCGAGCCGACCTTGGCCATCAGCGATTGTGATTGCCATCATTGCCGGTTGCGCACCACGGGCGATTGCCTCATTGTAGGGAATCCACGTCGCGTACACATGGTACTCGGCGCGACTGTCACTTTACGCGCAATCGGCATATAGTGACCATCTGACGCAACTCTCCTAATCCAACTGCCCGTTGTAAGGGGTGGCTGCGTTTTTTCGCTTTTGTCCATTGATTCCAACCGACGGCCTGGGTAAATTTGAAATGACTGGATAAGATAGGAAGTTTCTACCGAATACCCAGCACTAAATTCCAGGAAGTGAGGCAAGGCAACGGGTGCACGGATTGTCCCGTCCTTTCAAGGCGGCGCAGCAGGGCTGCCCCGCGAGGTGAATGCGGACAATGCGCAGAGTCGTGATTTCCGGACTGGGCGTCGTCGCTCCCAATGGGATCGGCAAAGACGCGTTCTGGTCCGCCTGTTTGAATGGCACCAGCGGTGTCGGGCCCATCAGCGCGTTCGACGCCTCCGGCCATCCGGTCAAAATCGCCGCCGAGGTCAAGGACTTCGATGTGGCCCCTTTCCTGCTCAATGGCCATCGCAAGAGCATGAAGATCATGTCGCGGGCCATGCGCTTTGCCGTGGGCGCGGCGGGTCTGGGCATCCAGGACTCGGGGCTCGATCTCGACAAGATTAATCCGGAGCGTGTAGGCGTCGTCATGGGGACCGGTCTGGTCCCGGTCGATCTGCCCGAGCTCACGCCTGCCCTTGTCGAATCGTGCGACTCCGAGGGCAATCTCGAAACCACCCGACTCGGCCAGAAGGGATCCAGCGCGCTATTTCCGCTGTGGATCCTGAAGTATCTGCCGAACATGGTCGCCGCCCACATCTCGCTGGCGCTGAACGCGCAAGGCCCCAATAGCACAATCACCACCGCCTGTGCTGCCGGCACGCAAGCCGTCGGCGAGGCCTTCCGCCTGATTGCCCGCGATGATGCCGACATCGTCCTGGCCGGCGGCGCCGATAGCCGCATCGATCCGCTGCTGATCCTGGCCTACACAGCGCTCGGCGCCCTGAGCCGATCGGACCGCCCCGCCGTCGAGGTGTCGCGTCCCTTCGACGGGCAACGCGATGGATTCGTCCTCGGCGAAGGCGCAGGCGTCCTCGTGCTCGAGGAGCTCGAACACGCGAAGAAGCGTGGCGCCACGATCTACGCCGAGGTCCTCGGCATGGGTTCGAGCTTCGACGCGTACGCCGCCACGAAGCCGGATCCCGAAGCACGTGGGGCCGCCCGGGCGATCAAGGAATCGCTGCGCGAGGCCCGCATCGATCCGAGCGATGTCGACTACATCAACGCCCATGGCACCAGCACTCGCCTCAACGATCAGATGGAGACGATGGCCGTCAAGAAGGTGTTTGGCGACAACGCGAAGGTGTTGCCGTTGTCGTCGATCAAGTCGATGGTTGGGCATCTGATTGGGGCAGCGGGCGCGGTGGAAGCGGTGGCGATGGCGTTGACGCTGCATTCGAACGCCGTGCCGCCGACAATCAATCAGAAGGTGCGCGATCCGGACTGCGATCTTGACTATGTCCCGAACACGGCGCGCGAGATGCCGGTCAAGGTCGCGGTTTCCACCAGCTTTGGTTTCGGCGGCCAGAACGCCGCCCTGGTCATGCGCCGCTTTGCCGGGTGACACTCATTTCAGGCCAGGGGTAAGAACCCGCGGGCTTCGCTGCTAAAAGGCAAGATTTGCCGACTATTCGCACGGAACAAACCAGGCGACTCGCCATGGAAGTGGAATCCCCCGTGGATCGCGAAGCTGAACGCCGATGAGAGATGCGTGCGTGAATTGGTTTACACGCGCGATCCGACACTCCAGGATGGGGCCGCCATGAGAAAAGGATTTCTGCTCTTCAGTGTTCTAACCGTTTGCTGCGGTTCCGCGGTCGCTCAGGAGCAAACGCCAAGCACCGGAATTGTTCTCACGCAGGGGACCAGTTCCCCGCCGCTCGCATTGAGCAGTTCTGCCGCCAACTCGGGCTGCCTGAATAGCTGGGCCAGCGCGGACGCCCTGTTTTTTTGGGTGAGCCATGCGCCGCTGCCACCGACCTTGACCACCTTCGCGGCAGGTTCGCCTTCCGCCACCACGGGTTTCGGCGGCCAAATCGGCGTGCCGGGCACTGCGGTTATCTCACCGAGCCAGTTCAACTACGGCACCTTCACCGGCGCCCGCCTGGCCCTCGGCACCTGGATCGATCCCGAGCAGCGCTTCGGCGTCGAAGCCAGTGGTTTCTTCCTGGACACGCAGTCCTCGGGCTTCGCCGTTCGATCCGATGGCACGCCGCCGCTGCGCGTTCCCTTCATCAACCCCACGCCCGCCTCCGGCTTTCCGGTCGGCAATTCCTCGTTCGTCCTCGCCGATCCCGGATTCGCCTCGGGCCAGCAAGGCATCAGCACCTCGCTCCACTTCTGGGGTGCGGAAGGAAACGTCCTCTTTCAGCCAATCAACACGCCGACGACGAAGGTCTCCATGCTGGCCGGATTCCGCTATATCGATCTCCAGGAGAACATGGACATTTTCAACAACGAGAATTTTGCCGGCGTATCGTTCGGTGCCCTCGACAGCTTCGCGACGCGTAACCAGTTCTACGGCGGCCAAGTCGGCGCCAAGGTGCAACGCCAGTTCGGCCGTTTCGACGGCACGCTCATCGGCAAGGTGGCGCTCGGCGACAATCACGAGACCCTTCGCATCGGCGGCACCAGCTTCGGTACCCTTGGCGCCACCGCGGGCGTGCCGACGCTCGGCGGCATCTATGCGGAGCCCAGCAATATCGGCACCCATGACCGAAACCACTTCTGCGTCGTCCCAGATGTCCAGTTGCAAGTCGGAATGCAGATCACGAGCCGACTCCGCGCCTTCGCCGGCTACCAGTTCATGTACATGAGCAGCGTTCTGCGCCCGGGCAACCAGATCGATCCCGCCATTAACTTCACTCAGAGTGCCGGCGTCACGACCAATCCCAACACCACCCTGGTCGGTGCCCCGCGGCCCGTGCCTCTCTTCAACAGCTCCGATTTCTGGGCCCACGGCATCAACGTCGGCGTGCAACTGAAGTTCTAGCTGACATCCAGAAAGCCAGGGATGAGGTACTCCGAATTCCTGGGATTCCAGGGGTTCGCGAATACGCTCACCCCTGGGCTTTGCCGTGTTTTGTCATGACTTCTTGCTCTCGTATCCGTCACCCCCTACGATGCCGGAATGCCGCCTGCCGAACGTCATCTCATCTGGTTCTTGCGTCTGAGCGCGGTCATGTTCTTCTGCGCCGCGCCATTCGTCTTCGTGCCGACGGCATGGATGCGGCCGATCGCAGCGTGGTACGGCCTTGAGTTGCCGGACGCGCCGCTGCTGGAGTATTTGATTCGGTCAGTGTCCGCAGGCTACGCCATGCTGGGGGCGATGTACTGGTGGATCTCGCGCGACGTGGGACGCTACCTGCCATTGCTCTGGTTCAATGCGATGGCGTCACTCGTTTACGACGCCGTGGTGATCGGCATTGGAGTGATGGTCCCGCTTCCGGCACTATGGACAATCAGCGAGGCGGTATCGATGACCATATGGACGCTGACAATGATGTGGTTGCTGTGGCGATTGCAAGGAGAATATCAAAGGTAAGAGAATTGGCTCAGGAGAGAAAGAACCTGCCAATGCTCTTCCTTGAAATCGGCAAAGCTACTGCTCGATCACTGAGACGGCGCTAGAGTTGACGATGCCGGGGCCGAAGTTGGCGACGCGGACCCAGTACGTGTCATTGGCGGGCACAATGAAGTCGAGCCGGCAGTTGCGGTCCTCCTGGGGTCGGCGGCGATCCCACTGGAAGGCGGCGTTCTGGTTCTGATTGGCGTTGCCGCCGCGGAACACCATCAGGTCCACATTCGTGTTCGGGTTGGTCAGAGTGTTGGTGACGGTAATGGTGACGCGCTTGCCTGCGGTGAAGCGATACGCCTTCTCGTTGTGAAAGCGCTCGTTGAGGTTGTTCCAGACGAAGTTATCGCGCACCAGGCCGCCGGCGACTGGGCCCGGGCCGGGACCAGGAGCTGGGGGAGGTCCCGGCCGGGGACGATCGCCGCCGAGCGTCATGTAGAACAGGCCGCCGCACACGCAGGCACCCAGAAGCAGCAAGCCGAGGACGGCGCCGATGCCCAGCGCGACGCGGACGCCGACCCCCATCTTGGCGCGATCCTCCTCGCGCTTGCGAGCCTTGCGCTTGGATTCCCGCTCGTCATCCTCCTCTTCCTCTTCTTCCTCTTTTTTGCGCGTCCGGCGACCGGGGGGCGGCTTGGGCGGATCGACATAGGTCGGCTTCTTTTTTGCCTTGGGATCCGCCGTAACCGCTTCTTCGTCGTCCGCGAACAGCCCCGACTGATTGATCGCCTTGACCCACTCGTCCATGCCTTCCGACCACACCATGTCGTGCGGCTTCAAAATGCCGACCTCGGCAAGTTCGCGCAGCTCTGCCCAGGAGACCGGTCCCATCTGCTGCTTGTTGGTGGTGTAATACCATTCCGCCGGCATGGATCGACCTCATTCGGGTGGACGTCGACTGGCGCGATTATGCACCAGCCCGAAGCGCAAGCGAGGATTCCTTGCTCACGCTTCGGGCTAGCGATCCCAGCGTACACTCACGGACTCACATCGAAAAAAAGTTTCGCCGAGCTGTTCGTCTTCGGGCCCTGGCCGGCATTGACGATGCGGACTCGTACGATCTCGGTGGCTTGCGGGACAAAGCTCACCGAGGCGACGGCTCCGGGACCATCGTCCGATGCGAGCATGGCATTGTCGCTGTCACGGTGCACGAACAGGTTGAAGTCAATGTTGGCCCCCTTGCCATTGGGAACCACGCGGAGATCGACCTTGTGTCCGGCTCGGACGCGAAACTTCTGCACACGCTCCGTGTTGGTCTGCACGATTCCCAGGCTGATCGACCCCTTGCCTTCGCGCGTATCCGGGGGCAACGGCTGCGGGCCGCCGTCCTTGGGAGGCGGGATTTGCTTGTCCTTCGGTGGCGGCGGCGGAGGCGGCGCTTGATTCGGCTGTATCTCGCGAATCTGCACGTTCGAGGTCACCCGCATGAAATTGTGCAGGTTGCGAACCTCCACCCGATAATCCCCCTCTTCGCCCGGGGTCCAGCGGATCAACGAATCGGGGCCGATGGTCTGGTCGGCGATAATCACCACCCCGGTAGACGACTTGATGACAAAGAGATCAACATCGGGCTGCCGCGGGTCGCTGCGCACGGTGAGCTCGTAATCGACGCCTCGGCGGAAATGAAAGGTGCGCGAGTCGCTGCCGTGCGGGCCGATGGATGCTTGATAGCTGACCTGTCCCTTGATGGGCTCGGCGTCTTTCAGACCGAAGATGAGCAGGATGGCAAACCCGCCGCCGCAGCCAACGAGCAGGAATAGAACCAGAACGACCACGCCAATGATGATGCCAATGCTCGAACCGCCGCCCCCGCCGCGCGACGACTCGGCCCGGCGTTTCGGCGGCTTGCCGTTATCCCGATCGTCATCATCGTCGCTGCTGCGTTTGCGTTTCTTGCGCGGAGTTTCCTCTTCCTCGTCATCGACCGTGGCCGGCACGCTCTTGGCCGACGCCGGCGTGGGAGAGCTCGTCGCCGATGCAGCCGTCACCGAGGTGGGGCCGGCGTCCTTCTTGACGGGATCCTGTGCGGACGAGAAATAATGATCCAGGGCCGAGATCGGATCGGGAAACAACTCCTTGACCGAGCTGGCGCGGATCCAGCGCGCCATGCCGTCCTTCCACACCATGTCGGTCGGCTTCAGCGTCCCGTCTCCCACGAGACGCTTCAGCTCCTTCATGGAGACCGGATCCATCTGCTTGCCTTCCGTGGTGTAATACCACATCTCCGCCATAGAGATTGCTCCGCCGGAAATGATTTCGGCTATGCTGGAATGCCGCCTCTCGCCAGGGGGCGAAAGAGGTGATTTTCGCCTGGGGCTCGCTGTTATTTTTATCCGTTCGTCTCGCCGTTTGCAAGAATTTTCAGGGACGCGCGGCACGCGAGTGTGGCAAAAACTATGGCAGCGACTGAGACACTCACTCCGATCCGACCTGTCGCTGACAAATCATCAGCCACAGAGGACACAGAGGGCACAGAGAGGCGTAGGAACTTGCTCCAATATAGGTGATTCGTTCCAACACTCTGCTCGTGCGCCATATTCTTCGCGGTGGCCGTCACGTCAATATCTCT
>DASRSQ010000237.1:0-3819 GCA_035656475.1 Gemmataceae bacterium
ATCTGGTCGATCTTGATGCTGCTCTGGCCGACCTTCAGCTCGATCGACTGCATCGCCTCCGTCGAGCTGGCGCCGAGGTCGAGCTTGGTGGTTTGGTTGCCCATCTTGATGCTGAGCGATTCGTTGCCCATGCTGATGATGACGTCGCGATTGCCTTTCTCGACGGTCACCTTCTCGTTGCCGGTCTTGATTGTCTCGGTGCGGTCCTTGTAGATCTCGATCGTCTGGCTTCCGTCTTTCGCCTGCGGGCTGCCGACCTTGAGCGTGTCGTTGTTCTCGACGACGCGATTGAAATCCTGCTCAGCGTGGAAATAGATCTCTTCGCTCCCCTTCTTGTCCTCAAAGCGAAGCTCGTTGAAGTTCTCTGTTCCGCCCCCCTTGCTGCTTCGCGTCTTGATCGTGCTTTGCGTCTGATTGGCGGGCAGATCGTACGGCGGCATTTGCTCGGCGTTGTAGACGCGCCCCGTGATGATCGGGCGGTCCGGATCCCCTTCGAGAAACTCGACGATCACCTCCTGGCCGATGCGCGGGTTGAAGATCACCCCCCAGTTCTTGCCGGCCCAGTTCTCGGCAACGCGGATCCAGCACGAACTGTTCTCGTCCTTCTTCCCCTCGCGGTCCCAGAAGAATTGCACCTTCACCCGGCCGTACTTGTCCGTGTAGATCTCCTCTCCCTTCGGCCCGACCACCACCGCCGTCTGCGGGCCCGATACGATCGGCTTCGGCGTCGCACGCGGCGTGCGGAACGTCACCGTGTCCGGGATGCACGTGAAGACGTTGCTGTAGCTGCCCGTGATCGTCGTCGTGGTGTACGGGGTCTCCTCGGCGTTGTGCTGGATGGCGGTGACGACATAGCCGGTGGCCGCCTCGGATTCGAAATCATGATCGTCCAGCTTGAACTTGACGCCGGCGCTCAGGTCATGAATGTCGCTCGAGCCGGTGACGACATTGAACGCGGCTTCGTCTTCCTCCATGCGCAGGCGCGTCAAGCCGTCGCCGTCGCCTTTGATTTCGTAATCGCCGGGGTAGTCGAACATCTCGAATTTTGACGAGTCCGGCAGATCGAGGGTGGTCGGCGTTGTCGTGAACAGGTTCGTGCTCGGTGTCGCGAAGTTGTAATCAGTCTGCGACCACTTGCCGGTGCGGAATTCGTATTGATGCTCCCATTCGAAGACGTGGTTGGAGTCGAGCGGGCCCGGCATCGTGTCGGCGTAGCCGCTCTTCTGATCGCAGAGGATCATTGTGTGCTTGCCGTTCTCGTGCTTGAAATAGTAGAAGATGCCTTCTTGCTCCATGAGGCGTGAGATAAAGTTGAAAGCGGTCTCGCGATACTGGACGCAATACTCCCACGGCGAATGGGTGCCCTTGAGGTTGAGCTGGTAATCGGTGAAGCCGTAGGCGTCGAAGATGGCCTTGATGATGTCGGGGACCGACTTGTTCTGGAACATTCGGCAATTGGCGGTGCGGGTGAGGAGCCAGAGCCAGGGGACGATTTCGGCGCGGTAGTTGCGCGTGCCGCGCATGAGCTTGCCGCCCGCGCTGAAACGGCTAATGATGCCGCTGAAGTAGCGCGGCTCCTGGTCGGGGTACTGCACGCTCCAGCTTACCGTTTTGCCGACGAGCGATTGCGGCGTGATATCGGTCTTTTCGGAGAGCATGTCGAGCTGATAGCGAAACGGCCGGGAGATCTCTTCGCGCCCCGAAAAGCCGCTGAGAACGAGAACGTCTTTGCCGAGCGGAGTCGAGACCGCGAGGCGCCGGTTTTGTTGCGAGAGTGCCATGATTGCGATTGCCTTTCTTGTAAGGATGAATGCGGAAGGATGAAGGATGAGCAGAAGACCATTTCATCCTTTCGCCTTCATCCTTGCTAAAGCTCGCCTTTGCCAAGGGGAGTCGGTTGCGCGAAACGTGCCGGTCTGCCGCGGAGCGGGGGACCGAGCCAGCTTCCCATCAGGGAGCGGCTCCACCATTCGGGATCCTGCAAGGCCATCCGCCAGTCGCTGCCGAGCATGCGCAGGGCGGCCGAATATTGTCCGTCGACCGCTAGATGGCCGACGATTGCGGCGGATGCGTCGAACGCCGCCGGGCTGTCGAGGAAATTGAAAAAGTTGGTCGCGACCACGGCATAGAGGAAGACATTCTGCGTGAATGCTTCGAGCAACTCCGGCCCGACCACGAATTCGTCGCGCTCGGCTGCCGTATTGTGGGCGACATAATACACCACCCGCGCCTGCGGCGTGGCCGCTTCCAGGCAATTGGGTCGCAGTTCATACACGATTGTCTTGCCGCCGATCGACACTTCCGTCGTTGACAGGCTACCGGGCAGCACGCCGTCGGTCGGCGGCAGACCGAATTCTTCCGCCACGGGAAAAAGAATCACATCCGCAATGGCGCTTGGATCGATCGGCAAACTGTTGGCAATGGCGCTCATGGCCTTCACGTCTCCCATTCGCGTTGACCAATACGATCTATGGAACTAACCGCCGTCGTGCACGGGTTGTTTCTAACCTCTACCCAGTACCATTTCCGCGACACGCGTTTAGCGGACAGAATATGGAGGCCAATCACCAGAACGTCGCTTCGAGCACGACGGCGCCGGCGGGGCCGGTGGTCTGGCCGCGGCCGCCGATAATGGTGAGCTTGCGCGATAGGCCGTCGCTGGTCTTGCCCTCGATCGTGAACGAGCCGCCGGTGATCGGTGCGGTGGGATATTGACCGGTGACGGCGTCCTTGTCGACGTAGAGCTTGAAGTATACGTCGTTGCCGCTGGAGAAACCGAATCGTTTACCGAGCGACAGGGGAAGCTTGAGGGCGGAACCGGGGACCACCTTGTCGAGATCGTCGTACACCGTGGTGCCCGACGGCAGGACGCGGCCGGAGGAATCGACGCTGCCCGGACTGACGCTGCCGATGCTGGCCTGTTCGCCGGTGGCGTAATTCTTGCCTCGGCCCGGGATCTTGGTCCAGAACTTGTCCTGGGCGGCGTCGGCGACGGCGTCGCGGATTGCGTCCAGCAGCGCGGTGTCGTTGCTCGCGCCCGCCATCGCCTGCGGCAACACGGACGTCATCGCCTGGTTGGGCTGCTGCGTCGTCAGGATCGAATACTGACAGAGATAAGGCGCGAGCACGTCGTCGAGGTCGCCGTAGGTCAGGCCCAGGTGGATTGGCGATACTGACAGCCGTGGTTGCAGATGCCAGCCGAGCGCGATCGGATATTGCGTCGCAAGGAGCGCCAGTTGCGGATCCAGCGTGAGCGTGGCATTCATGAAGCGCGGCGGGCGATAGCCGGTCGAGTTATCCGGGGGCGTGAGATCATATGGTCCAGACATGATACGCTCCTTGGAGGACGCTCGTGCGTTGGGGAATCAATGGCTCTGAGTGCCCAGGTCCCAGGTGGTGCGCTTGGGGCTGCTTGAGCTGTTGTCCGACTTCGACGGGATGTACGTATAAGTGATCTTCGTATAGTTCAGCGTCAGTGTCTCCTGGGGGCGACTCTGGGGATCGCTGCCGGATCCACTCACCGAATAGCTGCTGATGACACAGGCTTCGAGTTCGATCTCCAGATAAATCTCGGAGCCATCGGAACCGGTTTTGACGAAATCGATTATCACCTTCTTGCCTGTGCCGCTGAGGGATTCCTTAAACAGATCGGTGCTTGCACCGTCATGGACCTTGTTGATGGTGATCTCGCTGACGGCGGGAGTCGAGCTCTCGCGGCCCGCGGCGCCTCCAGGCGGAGTGACCTTGCGGGCGGCGCCGAATTGAGCACTTTCCAGTTCGATCCATCCCTCGTGCCCCTTGGAGTCCACGTCTCCTTCG
>DASRSQ010000238.1:0-11954 GCA_035656475.1 Gemmataceae bacterium
GGCCCGATCCAGAAGTTGTCGATGTGGCGTGCCCCGAAGCCAATGCTCAGCACCATATTGCGACGCAAGAAGCCAGGCTCCTGCCCCGGCGCGTGCGGCATCACGTAATAGTGGATCGGATAATTGTGATACTTCGTCGCGCAACGCATCTGGGCAAACGACCACGATACGATCTGAGGCACCTCCGGCACGCTGAAAACATAATCCTCCGCCCAGAACATCGTCATGCCCTGCTGCTTGAAGATGTCGACCCACTGATAGACGGGGCCATAGTAGAGACAGCCATGGTGCGGCGAATAATTGGCGCCGGTCAACACCTGCGGCCCGAACAACTCCCTCGCCCGCTTCGTCATCTCGCGATACGCGGCAAAGCGTTCCTCCTCGTTGAACTGCTGCGTGAACCACGCGAGCCTAGCGTTCCCCTTCGGCGTCAGCACCGCTTGATCCGGTTCGACGCCGAGGTCTTTCTTCGTGATGCCTTTCGACTTGAGCCAGGCGCGGAACTTGTCTTGCAGCTTCGCGTCCTTGAAGTTGATGCTGCCGAGGCTGATCTCGTCGCCGAAGCTGAGGACGCGCAGGTCGGCCTTGTCCTTCGCATTCTTGGCGAACGCTTCGATCTCCGCGATGGTGTGCGTGTGGGCGTGCAGCTTCGAAACTTTGACCGGGTTGTACTTGGCGGGCAGTCCGGTGTTGTAGCCAATTGCGTCTTTGAGGTCGTGGACCCAGTCCTCGTTGCCGCTGAAAGCGCCGTAGTAGAGGAGTTCCTTCGGCTTCTGGCCGGCGTTGGCGCGGCGCCACTTCTTGCTTTCCTTGATGATGTCGGCGGCCCAGTCGCGGCTCGGACGGACCTTTGCATCCTTGTTCCACGTGACGTCGATCGGCACCAGCACCGGCTCGCCGGAAATCGCCTTCATGTCGCCGACGAGCTCCTTGCCCGCGGCGTCCCGCGCGAACTGTAGCCCGAATTCCTTCGCGCCGGGCAGGTCCACGGTGATGCCTTCGTCATGCACGAGCCGGCAGAACGGGCCGATGTTGATCCAGGCGCTCCACTGGCCCGGCGCGACCGTCGGCTGATCCTTGGCTTTCGGATCCGCGCCTTCCGGCAGCACAATCGTCGCGCCGCCGTAGTTCGGTTGGTAGTGCCCCGCGCGCGACATCGTCAGCCGTGCCGGCTTATCGCTCGCATTCTGGAAGCGCACGTACAGCTTCGTCGCCTCGAGCGCCTCCAGCGTGAACGGGCTGCCGACGGCGTATGGTTTGAAGCCCTTATAATCGTCCTTGAGATTGGTCGTGAGGATCAGGAAATCGACGAAGCGATCGCCCGCCGGCTTGGCGTTGGCAACGGTGATGAGTCGAATAACGGCAATTCCAGGCGCGAGGGTCGCGGTCTGCGGCGCCCCCTCGGCACAATCGTGATCGACGCCCCACGGCCACCAGCATTCGTCCGACACGCCGCTGAAGCTCCACAGGCGATCGGTTCCCTTCTTGCCGTACGTGTGCGCGAAGACGTTTTTGCCGTCCTGCACGATCTCGACGCGATGCAGATAGTTGAAGTACGGCGGCGCCTGATACTTGCTCCAAACACGAAACGTGCCGCCGTCCTTGACCGTGATCGTCTTGGTAGCGACCGAATCGACGCTGCTGGCCGTCGCACCGAGGCAACCGCCATGCGTCATCCACATGCCGCCGTAGGTGTGGCTGCCGTAGCTGTCTTGCTGATGCGTCACCTTCCAGCCCTTGCCATCGCGCGGCGTAAACGACTCTCCCTCCGCGACGATAATCTCGGCCCGAGCCAACGTGGCGATGACAAACAGACACGCGACGGCAACCGCAATGCGCTTCATGACGATGCACCTCGTAAGCGAATGATCCTGCAACATTACGAGGTGGGCGCGGTCCCGGCGAGCCAAGTGAGGGATGAAGGCGGAAACGATTCTCATCCCACCGCCGCGATCGGTCGCGCGCGTCGCGCCCCGTTCACCGGCTTCAGCCACGGCGGCAGTCCGTCGTTCGCGCGCAGCATGACCGCGTATTCGGCGAGCGATTCGACGATGGTCTCCGGGCGATACGCGTAACGTGGCAAATCGTCGCGCCTGGTGCCGCCGGAAAGGACTAGGATGGTGTGGTAGCCGAGCTGGACGCCGCCGAGGATGTCGGTTTCCATGGTGTCGCCGATCATGATGGTCTCGTCCGTGGACAGGCCGATCTCCTTGCGAGCGGCTCGCATCATGACGGGGCTGGGCTTGCCGACGGAGAATGCCTTAATGCCGGTGGCTGTCTCGAGCAACGCCACAAGCGCGCCGCAGCCGGGGCGGATGCCGGTCTCGGTCGGGCAGCTCGGATCGAGGTTGGTGGCGACGAGTTTGGCGCCGCGGTGGATCATGCGCACGGCGGACTCGACGAGTTCGAGATTGAACGTGCGCCCCTCACCGACGACGACGTAGTCGGGATCGCGATCGACGACGGAGTAGCCATTGCTGTGCAGCGCGGTATGGAGGCCGCCTTCGCCGATGACGAATGCCGTGCCGCCGGGCTTTTGCTGGGCGAGATAGCGCGCGGTCGCCATGGCGCTGGTGAAGACGTGCTCCTCCTCGACGGCGATACCCAGGCGCGACAGCTTGACCACGACATCGCGGCGCGTGCGCTGGCTGTTGTTGGTGAGCAGCCGAAACGGGATGTCGCGCGTCCGCAGCTCGTCGAGAAAATCGTCGGCACCAGGAATAAGGTCGTGGCCGCGATAGAGGACGCCATCCATGTCGATGAGATATCCGTGCTTCATCGAAATCTCTCCATTCGTTAGGTCAAGGGATCGAGGGGGGAGAGGAGAGCGAGGCGTAACGCAAACGATGTGCCGAGAAAGTTGCGGAATTCGCTAAGTGAAAGCAGGCGAGCGAGATTGGTCGAACATGAAGTTTATCGGCCCCTTGCAATGCGTGCGGATCGGGCATGGATGTGCATGACCGCTAGGCAGTCCATTTGTCTTCGATCCTACAAGGACCGTTCGAGCAACCCAGGCCAAAGACGGCGGCAGGCCTGGGCCGACAGATGTCGGTTTGAACTAAGTGATGAACTACCGCCGCACGCAACCCGACCTTCTGTCATTCCCCGCTGTCCGTCCGGAATGCCTCGCACAACTGCAGATGCTGGTCAATCGACAACGTCTCCGCGCGCTCGGTCCCCGCGTAACCAAGCTTGGTCAGCGTCGCATCCACGATCGACTTCTCGTGCTGATGCCCCGTCATCGCAATGATCGCGCCGCGCAGATTCTTGCGGCGATGCGCATACAGGTCACGCAAGAAATTCCGGAACCGCGGCACGTCCGGCACCCGACGCCGTTTCTCCGCGTTCGGCACAATCTTCACGATCCCCGAATCGACCTGTGGCCGCGGCCAGAAGACGCTCGGCGGCAGCTTGCGCAGCACCTCGGCATCCGCCAGCGCCTGCACCAGCACCGCCAGTGCGCCGTACTCCTTCGTCCCCGGCGTCGCGATCATCTTCTCCGCGATCTCCCATTGCACCGTCACAATCATGCGCTCGATCGGCGTTCCCGCAATCAGCAGGTTCGAAATCACCGGCGTCGCCACCGCATAGGGAAGGTTTGCGACTAGCTTGATGCGCTCGGGCCGATACTTTGCCCGCAGCTCTTCGAGATTGGTCAGCACCTCCGGATTGAGTTGGTTCTTGTTCTTGAGCACATCGACATTAATGATCCGGACATTGCTATGGGCATGCACCGTTTCGCGGGCGAGCTCTGCGAACGCTGGATCGATCTCGACCGATAGCACGGACCCGGCCAGCTCCGCGAGCTTTGCGGTCAGGCTGCCGGTACCCGAGCCGACTTCGAGAGCGAGGTCGGCCCGCGTCAGCTCGGCGGAGCGGACAACGAAGTCGACGAGGTTAAGATCGATGAGGAAATTCTGTCCGAGCTTGTTCTTCGGATGCAGGCGATTGACCTGAAACAGGTCGCGCAGATACGACTGCGTCTGCCGCGGCGCGGGATTGGGTTCTGTCATCAAATTAGTCTATCTATCCGGCAACTCGTCAAGCAGAAGAAGGGCTTCCCGAACAGCCCATCCGACGGCCATCAGGCAGCCGACACCGGCCGCCAGCATCATCCCGTGCGCGACGTTGCGGCGCCAGCCGTGTAGTTTGCGGCTCCCTTTGGCGGAAGGGATGCGCCGCACGAGAGGAAAGGAAGAAGGCACCGAGTGTGAGCTCAAAAAACATCATGTTGCGTCCGATTGCCCGGATTGGTGCAACGCACGCCACGACTGGTCCGCGAGATCAGGCGCACGTCAATCATTACTTGCTCAGACTCGTGACCTTGAGCTTCGCCCGGTCCAGACTCAGCACGTGAACATGGCTGTTCTGGCCAACCGCCCACACCAGCTTGCGATTCGGATCGTACATCAGGCCCATGGAGTTGTTGAACGTGTTCGCCTGCGTTCCCTTGCCTATCGGGTCGGCGCCGGGCAGCTCGGCACCGAACCAGGCGTTTTTGCCGCAATCGTAAAGCGCCCACAACTGCTTGCCGCCGACGTTGACGCGAGCGCCGACGAGCACGGCGTCCAGCTCGGGCAGGTACACCGTCTCGCGCGATGGGACTGCGGCCTTCTCCTTGTCGATAGCGTCCAGCCAATTCGCCTTGCCGGTCCTGAAGTCATACATGGCGACATTTCCCCTGTTGTTGTCGGCGTTGCTGAAGAAAAGCAGGCGATCGCGCTTCGAGTCGTACGCCATGCCGTGCTGATCGGGACTCTTGCCGGGCAACGAACCGCTGAGCGGGAGCGACTTCCAGGTGCGCGATTTCGCATCCAGACGCCAGAGACCCGCGCCGCCGTTGCGCTGGTCCGCCCAGCAGACGACGCCTTCTGGCGTCGCGCACAAGGTCACGACGTACATGTTCGGGCGGAACGGACAGCGCTCGTCATTGCGTGTCCATTTGCCGAGTTTTGGGTCGAAGAAGTAGGTGTAATCGTGGGCAGCGAAGACGAGGCACTGCAGATGTGGATCGTAACCCGTCGCCTTGTAGGTGTGGCCTGACATCCAGGGGTTGCCCTGGAAGCTCCATTCGCCATGGACCTGGTCGTTGCTGTAAACGTACTCGATCGGATACTCGGGGGCGAAGGGGATCGTGTAGCGATCGGTCTTGACGTCGTAGACCTGCGGTGCCGTGCCGCTGTAGGCCGAATGGCCGCCGGAGAAGCGCAGGATCATGTCCAGTTCGGGAGCAAAGACGGCGGAGCCCCAATCCATGTTCGGCCGCGGCAACTTCGGTGTCGGCCGCACGACCCATTGATTCTTGGGCAGTGCCTTCAAATCCTCCGCCACCTTCGCCGGCGTCGGCTCGGGGACGCCGATCTTGTACCATGCGGGATCGTGCGGCCCGGTGCGCCGATCGACGGTGCCGGCGGCTACGCCGTGCTTCGCCGTGCCGGTCGCATCGACCTTGCTCGCGTCGAATCGGCACAGCCAGGTACCGTTCGTGCCGAGGACGAGCACGTTGTCGTCATCATCGACGGCGGCGCTGAGGAAGATGTTGGCGGGGCCTTGCGGTACTTTCTCCGCTCCCTTTTTGGGAGTGAGGGCTCCCTCGTCGAACCGTTGGATCAGGTCCCAGCGCTCCTTGGCGACATCGAACACCCACGCCTCGAGCGGCAGACGGCGATATAGGCTCTCGACATAACCGGTCGCGGAGGTGTAGCCGTAGCCGCCGAGGAGCAGCACCTTTTTCGATTTCGGCAACCACAAGAGTGCGTGGCCCGCGCGCGGCACCGGGGCGTGCGCGGGCTTGCACTGCTTCCATTCCTGAGTGACGACATCGAAGGTCCAGGTGTCGGCGAGAAGCTGATCCAGGCGATCGCCGCCGAAAAGGACGACCTTCTTGTTGACAGGATCGTAGCAGAGTCGCGAATTGGCGCGCTGCGTCGGCTGCGCGTCGAGCTTGAACGGCGCCCACGCGTTGCGTGCAGGATCGTAGCTCCAGGTGCCCGGATCGCCGCGAGGTGACTGCACGTTGCCGCCGCCGAAGAGGAGGAAGCGATGGTTATGGCGGTCGTAGCACATCGAGCTCCAAAGCAGGATACCGCCAAGCTCTTTTTCGGGATGGTTCGGCGGCGCGAGGTCGGTCCATTGCCGGGCGGACGGGTCATAACGCAGCGTCTTGCCGCCGGCGTAGAACACGAAGCTCTTGGAATCGGGATCGTAGTCGTACTTCTGCCCGAGAGAGAAGGTGCCGTAGACGGTCCAGTTCGGCCGGGCCTTGCCCTCGGCGTCCTTGATCTTCCAGGATTCATTGCCCCAAGCCGGCGGCTGGCACGGGCCGAACTTCGGGCCCCAATCTTTCCCCTGCGGGAACCAGTTCTCCCAGCGGCCCTCGTTGCGATCGAGCGCGAGCTGATCGTAGGAGCGCGGCTTCTTCGCGTCGGCGTATGTGATACGTCCGCCAAGGACCAGGAATCGCTTCAGGTCCGGAGCATAGCCGATCGGCACATCCCAACGCCGTCCGTCGATGACCGCCTTGTCGAGCTTCGTCCAGGTATTTGGTTCCTGGCCGAAGGCCGGTTGCAATGTCAGCAGGCACGAAATCAGCATCGCGGCATAGGTGCGATGATGCATGGCAGGATCCTCTCCGAATGACGAAGGTCCGCAATCGTTGTCAAGCTAGCGGAATGGATTTGCCGTGGCAAACCATGGTTGCCCGGGAAGGCGATGAGATGGTGATTTGCCAGAATTCAAGGTCGGTTGGAAGTTGATTCCAAAGGGGAGGCCCTCACAGCTGTCGGTTTGGTTCCCTCGTCTTCCCCGTGGGAAACGCGCGGCGGAAGCATGTTCGGCCAGGGTTCCGGCCAGCCGGCACCTAGCGGGAGCGTCTCGTGATCCAGCAGGGCCGCGGCAAGTACGCTGAAGCGATCGCCGAGCGTGGTTGCATCGAGAGCCAGGGCCAACTGTTTGCCATGCCAACCGTCGACGACCCAGGCCAGCCAGGGAGCCCAGCAGGTGTTCAGATCGAGTTCGCTTCGCTGCGTTCCCGCTTTGGCCGGCGCTTCGCGGTACAGATCGCGGAGTCGTTCGCGCAGGGTGTAGAATTTCGCCTTCACGATCGGCACCCAAGCCCAGGCCACGGCGGTCAAGGAGCACGATCGTGCGACGATCATGCCGAGACTCCAGAGGGCCAAGCAAGCCGCCATGGGTTTGCTCAGATGCGGAAAACGCTTGCCAACGATGTCATTCCACTGATAGAGTGCAGAAGGGCGAAGCATGGTAAATCCTCCAGTAAGCGGAATTCCTTGTCCGATTTCAGCTTACCAAGGACCGTGCCTCGCCTCTGCTGTTTCTCCAGACCAAAAACCTACACCACCAAGGAGGGAGAGGGGAGCTGCTCGATATTCTTCCACTGTCTAAGCCTAAGTTGATGCCTATCGCGAGGCCCACCAATAGCGCCAGAAGCTTTTGCCACGGGCGGTGGGCCTCGCGTTGCTCGACCCATCCTACATAAAGACCAACTTCTGGGACACACGGCGGGGCGGGATGCCTGAATGAGTGCGACCTACGATGCGATTGTGGTGGGCTCTGGCCCGAACGGGCTGTCCGCGGCAATCGCCCTCGCGCTCAAGAGCTGGAAGGTGCTAGTGGTAGAAGCCGCCGACACCATCGGCGGCGGCACGCGTTCGGCCTCGCTCACACTGCCCGAATTCGTCCACGATGTCTGCTCCGCCATCCATCCGATGGCCGTCGCCTCCCCCTTCTGGAAGACGCTGCCGCTCGCCGATCATGGTCTGGAGTGGGTCCATCCGGAAATACCGTTCGCGCAACCACTCGCTGACGGAACGGCCGGCGCGCTGTTTCGCTCAGTGGACGAAACCGCCCATCGGCTCGGCGCCGATGCGAACGCGTATCGCCGGCTGATGGGGCCGCTCGTCGCGGGAGCGTCCGGCCTGTTCGATGATCTGCTCGGCCCGCCGAAACTCCCCCGGCATCCCTTCCTGGCCATGCGGTTCGGCCTGCGCGCGCTGCATTCCGCAACGGGGCTCGCCAACGCGTGGTTTCGCACGCCGGCGGCGCGGGCGATTGTGGCGGGCCTGGCCGCGCACTCGGTCCTGCCGCTCGATCGGCTGCCGAGCGCAGCCATCGCGTTGATGCTGGGCATCGCGGGACACGCCGTCGGCTGGCCGTTTCCGCGCGGCGGCGCTCAAAAAATCGCCGACGCCCTGACCGCATATCTGCGCACGCTCGGCGGAGAAGTGCGGACCGGCTGGCGCGTCGCATCGGTCGACGAATTGCCGCCGGCTCGCGCCGTGCTGCTCGACGTCACGCCGCGGCAGGTTCTCGCACTCGCCGGGCACAAGCTGACCGCGCGTTATGGCCGGGCGCTGGAGCGCTATCGCTATGGTCCGGGAATCTTCAAAGTGGATTGGGCGCTGGCCGGTCCGATTCCGTGGCGTGCAAGCGAATGTCGCCGGGCCGGCACCGTCCATGTCGGCGGCACGCTCGAAGAAGTCGCCGACGCCGAGCGGGCTCCCTGGCAACAGCGTCACGCCGAGCGCCCGTTCGTGATGCTCACGCAACCAAACGTGTTCGATGCCACTCGAGCGCCGCCCGGCAAACAGACCGCGTGGGGCTACTGTCATGTGCCTCACGGTTCGACGATCGACATGACCGAACGGATCGAGACACAGATCGAACGCTTCGCCCCGGGATTTCGCGATTTGATTCTGGCGAGGCACACGATGAACTGTGCAGATGTGGAGCGCCACAATGCGAACTACATCGGCGGCGACATTGCCGGCGGCGTCACGGACCTGCGCCAGCTCTTAGCACGCCCCGTCCTCAGCTTGAATCCGTATGCGACGGCTGCGAAGGGACCCTTTATTTGCTCGTCGTCCACGCCCCCCGGCGGCGGCGTTCACGGCATGTGCGGTTACTTCGCCGCCCAGGCGGCCCTGAAGAGCTCGCGCTGAGCCCGCTGCTACGCAGCCGGGTGAAATTCGTTGCTCATTTCGTCAAGTTCGCACATCCGTTCGCGCATGGCGTGCGCCAGCATCTCGGGCTCCGGAAGTAGGACTTCTGGTTCGCCTTCGGCGCTGATGAACATGACGTTGTCGTTGATGTCGGTCTCCACCTCGTAGCCGGCAGCAGCCAGCACCAGGGCGACGGCCGAACCCATCTCGAGGTCGTGTTCGATGATGTCGATGCGCGAAAAATCCATGGTAATCCCCTTTGATGTATGTTCGTGATGGCCCTGGCGAACGTGGCGCCATGGCCAAGGATTTGCAGCGGGTTTGCAATATCCGCTTAAGCAAATGGCGTACCAGTACCGCGTCACGAGCACGATTCCCCGGGGCGAATCACGGCGATCCATGTCGAGGCGGTGCAGCATGGCCCCCCGCCCGCGCCGGTCGGCCGCCCGGCGAAGCTTGCGCTGACGCGCGAGCAGATGAACGCCTGCGTCGGCTGTCGTTCGCCGAAGCGCCAGCGCGTCGCGCCGGGCGCTGGAAAATCTACTTTGAGGATCTCTGCCAGACAGGCCATCGCTGATAAAATAGATTCATTCACCCTTCCACCTTGTACGAAACATCCACAGGAGACAGCATGTTCAAAACGAAGAACGATTTGCCGGAAGCGACGCGATCCAAGGCCATCGACTTGCTTAATGCGCGATTGGCGGATGCGATCGATTTGCAAACGCAAACCAAGCAGGCCCACTGGAACGTCAAGGGACCGACGTTCATCGGTTTGCACGAGTTGTTCGACAAGATCAATGAAGACGTTGAAGACTACGTGGATGAAATCGCCGAGCGCGCCGTGCAACTCGGCGGCGTCGCCGAGGGAACGGCGCGCATGGTTGCCAAGCGTTCGTCGCTCAGCGAATATCCTTCGAGCGCGGTCGACTGCCGCAGCCATGTTGACGCATTGTCGTCGGCGCTGGCGGCATTTGGAAAAGGCGCACGCAAGGCGATCAACGACGCCAACGAAATCGGCGATCTCGACACTGCGGACCTGTTCACCGAGATCTCGCGCGGGGTCGACAAATGGCTCTGGTTCGTCGAGGCGCATCAACAAGCGGATCGGTAAGTCGGGATTGCGGCGTTGTGCGGAAACGCTCACGACGAACTGCAAAATGCGCCAAAAAATGCGCGTCGATGTGCGACTGTACAACAGTTATCCAGTGGAACCCGGCAGATTCGGCTCCCTCGTTTCGCTGTCTTGCCTATCTTGATGCAATTCGAGGGAATTTTGGCCCCGGCACGCGAAATGCTAAAGTTTCGTGCGTTGTTCACAATTCATGGAGGTGTGATATGCTCGTTCTTACTCGCAAGGTTGGTGAAAAGGTCTATATCGATAACTGCATCACCGTCGAGGTCGTCCACGTCCAGGGCAACAAGGTGCGCCTCGGCATCAGCGCTCCGCCGCAGATGCGCGTCGATCGCGAGGAAGTCCACCAGGCTCGCATGGAATTTGTCGACGTCGAGGCCGACGCGCTCGTTCCCGCGAAGTAACCAAGGTAAGAACCAGCGGGGGGCGTCCCCGGACGCCTACGCAGCCCGCGACAGCGGAGGCTCGGCTTCTGGATATTTGATGCGCGCGTGGAATAGCGCGATCAGCGACTTGCACAGGGACTCTTCGACCATGTGCAGTTCGGTCAGCGTCAAGCCACTCCCTTCAAACTGGCCGTCGAGCAAGCGCTTCATTAGCAAATCGTGCACGAGCTTTTGCAAGCTGCCGGGCGTCGGATTGGCCAGCGATCGGCTGGTGCTTTCGATGGCGTCCGCCAGCATGACGATACCCAGCTCGCGCGTCTGCGGCTTCGGTCCGGGGTAGCGGAAGCAGGCCTCCAGATCGGTCGCTGAATTTCCCGTCGATTCCTGTAAACGCATGGCTTCACGATAGAAGTATTCGACCAGCGTCGTGCCGTGATGCTGCGCGATGAAATCGACGATTGGCCGAGGCAAACGATACTTCTGCGCCAGCGCGATGCCGTCCTTGACATGGCCGATGATGACAAGCGTGGATAGGGCCGGTTCGAGCGCGTCGTGGCGGTTTTCGCCGGTCTGGTTTTCGATGAAGTATTGCGGCTTGAGCATTTTGCCGATGTCGTGAAAGTAGCTGCCGACGCGGACCAGGAGCGGATTGGCGCCGATCGCATCGGCGGCCGCCTCGGCCAGGGTTGCGACCGTCATGCTATGCGTGTACGTGCCAGGCGCCCGGCGGACCAGTTCCTGCAACAGCGGATGCGAGCCGTCCGCCAGCTCCAGCAAGCTAATGTCCGTGACGAAGCCGAACATGCGTTCGACGAGAGGCAACATTCCCGTCAGCACGAAGCCGGCTAGGCTGCCCCAGATCAGGCAGCGGAATGCATCGGTCAACATTAGCATCCATGTCTGCCCTGACAGCATGCCGACGGCGATTGTCGACAGGAAGTACGCCGCCCCCGCCACGCTGGCGACTTGCACGAGCTGGGTACGAGTTCGAACGTGGCGCAGCCACAAGATCGCGGTCGCCATGCCGCCCATGTGGACGAACAGGTGATCGACGCTGGTGCCGAGGATGACCGCCAGGGCCAGTTCGAGCGAGAACATCATTAGCATCGCGAACTGCGGATTGTAAGCGAGCGTCAGCACCATGGCCGTGAACGTCAAAGGCAACAGGATCGCGTTCCACGGCGGCAGGTTCAGAACGGTTCCCAGGACGATGGTGCTCCAGATGAGCGCGCACACGCCGACGATCATCGGCAGGCTGGTGGCCAGGCCGATCTGGAATCGCACGGTGTATATCACCACCAGCGTCGTCGCGAGGCTGAGGATCAGAAACAGCGAGATGCCGCGGGACCAGTGATCGGCGCTGGTCAGGCTATCGAGATAAGCGCGATGCTCTTCCTCGAGCAAATCGAGCTGGCGCTCCTGGATCGGTTGTCCGCTTGGCACCAGCAACATGCCACGCGGATATTTCTCGAT
>DASRSQ010000239.1:0-6422 GCA_035656475.1 Gemmataceae bacterium
CTGCCAGTTTGCCGGCATCACCGGCTTGTATTGGGCTGCGTAGAACTTGGCAGCACAGTCGGCAGGGATCTCTGACTTTGATTTGGTCCGCTTGTATGATTTGCCATCGACACCCGTCCGAGTGTTGGGATAATTCCCAACAGAAATGTCGCGCCGCAATTGGGAAACGAGATGATTGCTAACGTGGGCAGCCTCGGCAATCATGCGGTCGCTACGACCGGCCCATGTCGGTTCGGTCAGCAACGCCATCACTGCACGACGTTTGTCGGCGCCCGTCCTCCGGATGCCGTGCTTGGCGTTGCTGCCGGCCGCCTCGGCGATAGCGTCAAGCCATGTGCCCGGGCGAACCACGCATTTGATCTTCTGCCGGCCGGCCTTCTTGTGGGCGTGGTACCTGTGCCATCCGCCGGTAAGCCATTGCGTTCCATCGGCATTGCGGATCGCGTTCACAGGTGGCAGATCATCAATACACTCGGCGTACTCGTCCACGACGGCCAGGTCGAGGCCGGCTTCACGCATCTGCAGGCGTGGATCAAGGACAAGGTCGGTGAGGGCGATTTCTTGGAACTGATTGTTGCTGTTCATGCTTCATCTCCTCCACAGCCGAATGAGCCCGGCCGGGTTGGCTCGGCTTTCGCCGTAGTTAAGTGATCGTCCACAACAAAAACCGAAACGCCAATGCAACGACGCCCGCGGCCGCGATGACGCCGGCGATGGCAAGGCATCCACCGATCAGCGTGCCGCCGATCTCGGCGAACGCGCGCGGTTTTCGTTCCTGTTCAACTTCGCGGTCCATCTTCGCTCCCCTGTTGTTGCATCACCCTCGCGTGGGCGATCGATGATTCAATGGTCCAGAACGGTCGGTTGCACGCATGGCACAACCGGCGACGACGAATCGTGCCGCTCTTGCTGCGACGCGTATGGGTGATTTCGGTGTCTACGCTTCCGCATTGGCAGCGTATGCCGGTCACCGGTTTTTCTTGTTCAATCATCGCTATTCCCCTCAAGCCGTTGGCGTCTGCGCCGAGTGAGGACAATTCGAGTTTGTCCTCACCCGGCGCAGCGGAAAACGCTTACCTGCCGATGGTGGCGCTGCTCTGATCTTGCCAAAGGGCATCGGCGCCACGCGGTGCCGATGGTGTTTCCGCGTCCGCTGGCCAATCGGTTGACAGCAGACCAGCCTCGGCTTCGGCGATCTTGGCCTCGACCGTCGCCAGGCCGCGGCGAAGCTTGGGCAGCAGGTCATCACGCTGCTGCTGTTGCTGATCGAGCGAGGCCAGCATGTGATCACGCTCTCTGGCGGCCACGTTGACCTCATTGCGGCGAGTCGATTCCTCTTCCCACCGACCATGGGCGTAGGGAGACTGTCGCTCCTCGACGGCCTTGAAGTCCTTGAGGATCTTCTCACGCTTGGCCGAGGCGTTGGCGTTGTCGAGCTCGAAGCCGCTGATCTGTCGCTGCAGGTCGGCAGCTTCCCGACGCAGCGAGGCGATACGCCGGCGTTCATGCTGTGGCACCATTGCCTGCAGCTTGGCCATCGCCTCCGACGCGCTGCGATCGATCTGATCGAGTTGGCTGAGTTTCAGCTCGCGGGGTGCGGCGAACTCAGCGAGCCTCGCATCGGCTGCCTGATGCTCCATGTCCCGCGCGGCCATTGCATCCTGCAGCTCGGCCTCGATCTGCGAACGCATCGCCGGCACGCCCTCGGCGGCCTTGACCTTGGCACGCAGATCACGGAAGCGAAGTAGACGCTCGACGTCGTGCTGCAGATCGTTGATCTTCTTGCCTGCACGCTGCAAGACGTCTCGAGCCTCGGCTTCCTTCGGCGGCTTGCCTTCGGCCAGGGCCTTAGCCAGAGATTGGTATCGCTCCTCGGCCGTCCGCTCCTCGGCGGCAAGCTTGGTTTCGAGGCTGCCGAAAAATCTTCGAATCCCTTCAAACATGCGTGGATCTCCTTATTGGTGAAACTGCGTATCCTCACAGCGTGAACCGTGCAGCCTCGACGCCTGGGTTTTCGACGATGGCCACGTGGTCGATGATGGCACGCTTGACGATGTAGTACGGCCGATCTGTCTTCGAGTAGCCAAAAACCTCAGTGTCCGTTGGCGCCTCGCTGATGGATAGGGCTCGAAGGCTGGGGAATTCTCGAAGTGCCGCCATCAGGTTGGGACGTCGCCTGATCTCCACATAAAGGCCATCCGCTTCGTTGCTGAACCTGAAGAACTCATTGACATCGCCGATGGCGGTGCCGTCTCGGTGATGACCTCCAAAGAATGCGTAGCACTGATGGCGTCCGGCTGCGATGTCGCGAAGTGATTCTGTGTAGGCATTCGGGTCAATCACGTGTGGCCAATGACTCATCATCCACGAGCGCGGATTGTTGGCATAGATTAGCCGGTTATACGGCGTCAACAAGCAACGAATGCCTGGGACAATTGCCGCTCGACGCTTGGCAGGCTTTGCCTTGACGGTTGCGCTGCGTCGCGTCCCTCGACATGGGCCAGCACTGGCGAGTAACCGCTCACGATGCGATGCGTTCACCGAAACCGAGGTCGCACCGTCGGCGCCCAGGGGCACAAACGACACCTCGCCCAAAACCGTACGCCGGACGATCACCAGCGGACCGGTGACCATTAGGCCATTGACCTCGGCTTCCTCCCTGGCGTCGAGACGCTCGGCGTCCACCGGATCCGCCCCGATGGACATCTGCCATTTGAACCCGCCCTTGGCCGGCTCGATGATGGCGTTCCTGTCGGTTGGGTGACCGCTGAACACACCGGCCACATGAATGCCCGCCTTGTCGATCCGGACAGACGTCGTGTGCCCCACGATCTTCAAGGGATTGTGAAGGTGCAACGCCGGGTGATGATTGTCTGGACGATAGCTGACACCCTTCAGGTCGACGATGACACGCTCGCGCCAACCGCTGGGAGTCATCGGAGCACCCGTGTAGGCCAGGCCTTGGAAGGTCGCGAGCCCGCCGCCAGCCGCGGCGTTGATGCGAGCGATTCGATCGGCTTTGGTTTTCATGGGCACACCTCAACTCAGAACGAGAAACAGCAGTCGCCACGATCCGATGATCGCAGCCATGGCCAGGGGCAGCACGATCCCGACACCAACGATGACCGCCATGATTATCACCGCCATCGCTCCTGCGATGATGGCGTTGTTGTCCCCCGGTTGCCGCTGGCCATTCGCATCCATCTTTGAATACCCTCGTCAATCGAAAACAAAGAACGTCACCGCGACGCCTCGGCGGCCGCGACGAAGCCAGCGGCGAAGATCTCCGGCGACGGGCCGGCGTACCTCGGAATCCGCAGCCAGTCGGCGAAGTTCTCATGACACGATGCGGGTACCGGAACCTCGCCCAGCCAGAGGGCCAGGTCGCAATCACGCACCTGGCGGACCTCGCCCGTGCGACAGTTGAGGAACGGCGTCAAGCCGTCCTCACGCTTTGACATCGCGGCAATCACGGTTTCAACTTTCATCATCGTTCCCTCACTGAGTTTGGAGCCGGTTGCTGGCACTCTGGCCAGCACGACGGCGACGCTAAAACCGTCGGCCTTTCGGCACCGGCACTTATCCCATCACCAGCCCTTCGCGGTTGCGGATGTCGTCCAGGATCCTGGCGATCTCCTCCAACCGATCGATCTGCGTTTCGCCAATGTTGCGAATCGCGTCTACGATGATGTCGTTACCATTCTGGGCCAGGTCCCGTTGCTCGCGATTGACCAGTGCATCGGCGTTTGGCCCTACGTCGATCGCCATGACGCCTTCGCCCTGGAGCGCGGCAAGCTGTTGGCGTTGCACGTCTAGCTGATCACGGTTCAAGTCGCGAATCTGCGTCTGCAGATCGCCACCGCCGAACATGCCGGCTGCCGCTGCCGCACTGAATGTGCCGCCCATGCTGGACCACTTCTCTGGCTCATCTTCCTCCCCACCACCGTTCTTCCGTTCCCCCGGCGGCCGTGGTTCGGCATCCCGAGCCTGCTGCTGCAGGTCGGCCAGGCGAGCTCGCAGGCGCGTGACCTCGTTCTGATCGCCGCGAGCGCTGGCACGATCCAGTTCCAACTGGCTCTCGCGAATCGTTCGCGCCGTCGCGTCGTCCTCACCTCGCTGATCGGCGTCCCGTTGAAATCGCGCGTTCCTGGTATTGAGGTCACGCTCCTCCGTGTTTCGGATTTCGCGGGCCTGATTGCCACCGATCCGCAATGCATCAAGGGCACGCCCTTCGAGCAGGTTGCGAGCCAGGCTTCCCTGCGGCAGTCTCCGGGCCATTGCCCGATAAAAGGTCGCTTCCACCCAGGCGATTCCTTCCGCCCATAACGCCTTGAATTCAGCAATCAGACCGATGAAGCCACTCTTGATGGAGTCCCACGCCGAATAGAACGTCTCACGCAGGGAAATGCCGATCGCGATGAGGCTTTCGAACGCGGCGAATTTCACTTCCACCCAGGTTGTCGCTCCCAGGTCTTTGAGGTACAGCCATGCAAGCGAGCCAGCGGTTTTCAGGATCTCCCAGACCAAATCCCATCGTCCAGCACGTAAGGCCGAGGAGATGCCGCTGATCGCCGTCGATGCATCGGTGTAGATGCCAGCCCACGCCGCGGCGAAGTTGCGGCCGATGTTGACGGCCGCTCCGGACACGACGTCGCCGATCCTGGCGAACGCCGGCGCGAACAGGTCATACAACGCACTGGCCATCCGACCGACAGCGGCAACCACACTGCCCAGGAAGTTGACGACCGTTGAACCGAACGCCCGGATATACGACATGCCTGGAACGAACAGGTCAAGGAACTGGTTGACGACACGGTACGCCGTGGTGACAGCGGACACGATGATGTTCCAGACTGCAACCGTCGCCTCACGCACGGCCGTCAAAGCATCGTCGATAAACGAGAGCGACGAATGGAAGTTCTCGAAGCGGATGCCCAATGCACTGACGGCAAAGGACAAGCCGATGATGCCGCCGGTCAGCAACACGAATCCGCCGGCGGCGATCGCGACGGCGCCCAGAGCAGTCGCAAGGGCCCATGCCCCACCGCTGACGATTGTCTCCCAGATGGCAGCGATTCCAAGAGCACCGGAATACGCCGTAGTCGCTCCGGTCGCCAAGGCCGTCACGAAGTTGTAGGCCGCCGTGGCCGCGGTGATTATCCCCTGACCAACCGCGTATGCGGTCGCAAATCCGGCAAAGGCCGCCTTCGACACCAGCGTCGCCATGGTAGTCACAGCGCCCCAGGTCTTGGCCGCGATCGTCAAGCTGAAGAAGCCGCTACGCGCAATGTTTATCACCGGCGACAGGAAGCTGATCGCGGCGGACACGCCACGAATGACGCCCGCCACCGCGAATAGTCCGGTCGCCAGACCGCCGACAACCGAAGCTGCGGCCCCGACCGCCAATATCGTATCTCGGTTCCGGTCGATGAAGCGTCTCAGCTCGATGCCGGCGGAGACGACGCCATTGATGATGTTGGTCAACGCCGGCGCCACGGCTGCACCGACGGTCGACCATATGCCGCGTGTGAGAGTGCCTAGTTCGCCCAAGGCCAAATTGTACGACCGCATCGTCGTGACATCGGCATCGCTCATGATGCCGCCCAGGTCCCTCGCTCGTTGCTGCCTCGCTTGAATACCAGCCGCCCCGCCGCTCAGGTTGAGCGCCATGCCGCCGCGACCGAAGATCGCGCGTTGCAGACTGATGCGCGTGCCCTCGTTGCCGATCGCGGCCAGGGCGTCGGCGATTCGCATCAGCCGATCATTCTGGTTCAGCCCTTGAAGATCACGAACGCTAAGCCCGAGCCTGTCCAGGGCACGCGTTGCCTCGGCACTGCCCTGCACGGCACCGTCCAGGAAAGTACTCATGTGCCCGGTGGCGGCGCCCAGCTCGTCGAATCCAACTCGTAAGCCAGCGGCCACCTCTTGCACTTCTCGCAAGGACATGCCGGTCGTGCGCGAAGCACTCGTGACCTGGCTGGCCCATTCGGCTGCAACACCGACTCCGTGCAGCAGCGGACCCGTCACGGCCGCCGACATTGCCGCCAGGCCTGCCGCCCCGATCGCGACGCCGGTTGCCAACGTCTTCAATCCATCGGCAATGCTCTTGATCGCCGCACGAACGGCCTTATCGCCCTTCGTGTAGAATTCGACCCAAGCTCCACCGGCTCTGGCGTCCGATGCTCCGGCCATTTCATCCTCCTTGCGGCAGCTTCGCCTTCACCCAGTCTTTGATGCTCATGCCGCTCGATCGCTTCCTCTTCTTGGTGGCATAGATGTCGAAGTCGTCTGCGGTCTTTTGTTTGTCCTTGTCGGTGCAGTTCACGTTGTAAATGAGGGCCGCAAGAAACGCCGTCGACCGCCACTCCTTTCGATCCTTCCGCTGTTGCATCACGTACAGCGTGCTCAGGGTGAAGGGGGTA
>DASRSQ010000240.1:0-5184 GCA_035656475.1 Gemmataceae bacterium
ATTATAGTGGTGGGCCCGGGAGGACGGAAAGTATAGAGGTCTAAAAGTCCATAAAATGGTTATTCCATCGGCATTTATCATGTCGCCAGTGGCTGTCGCCAATTATTGCCGTCGATGCCTGTCGCCATAGAGGGAGCATCCATCGGAGTCTCCCATGTCCAATGCGACAGCAAGAGCGCGGCATGGCAGCTACATATTCCAGCGCCCGAGCTCTGTGAACTGGTACATCAAACTGCGCTCGCCTGGCGGCAAGCGCATTGAAAAGAGTCTAGCTAGAACCCGCCACAACCCGGAACTCCGGCGTAGCTCGTAGATCGGCTGGGATGAGCCCTGACGATGTACAGATTGCAGGTTGAGAAACCGGGACTGGCGGGCTTTCAGAGGATCTGTCGCGACCTGAAGTTTACCTCATGATCGACGACGGGCCGCCCTTTTAACTTCCCCCGGGGCTGCCGCGCGCCATTTTCGGCCGGGCGTCCGGCTTGCCGGCAAGGACGGAATCGGCAGCAGCGTGAGAAGCACGTTGATTGCAACGTTGCCCCAGAGGACCGAAGCCAAGGTCAGGTTTGACTTTTTGCGCAGAGCGAGCAATCCGGACGCATCCCACCGTCTCGACCTCCAGTCGAAATTGCTGACGCTGAAAATTGCAAGATTGAGACCTGGAAAAGCAGCAGATTGAATGATGCATAGCGCAATGCCACGCCAAATGAAGACGTTCGCCAGCAATAACGAATCCCACGGCGAAGCAGTCATTTAGCTCAATCCGAACCGTCGAATGAACCATCTCTTTACAAAATGTGTCAGGACAACATAGCTCATCAGAATAAGACAGAGCGCGATCCAATATCCATGAGGCAACGGGACGAAGCCCAGAAACCCGCCGAGCCAGGTGAACGGCAGGGCGATCCCTATCGCGGCGATGATGATGGTCGTCGTGATGAGCGCTGTGCTGGCCCGGCTTTCCAAAAACGGAATCTTCGCCGTACGAATGATATGGATGATGAGCGTCTGCGTGAGCAGAGATTCTACGAACCAGCCGGTCTGGAACAGCGCGGGATTGTTCCAGGCGTTGAAGACATAGAGCATCAGGAAATACGTGACATAGTCGAATATCGAGCTGATCGGACCGATAAACAGCACGAATTTCGCGATGTTGCCGATGTCCCATCGCCGTGGCACCGCCAAATAGTCGGCGTCCACATTGTCTGTCGGGATGGTGGTCTGTGAGAAGTCGTAAAGCAGGTTATTGGTGAGTACCTGGATGGCCGTCATCGGCAGGAACGGCAGGAAGATACTGGCACCGAGCACGCTGAACATGTTGCCGAAATTGGAGCTGGCGCCCATCTTGATGTATTTGGTGATGTTGCCGAAGACCTTGCGGCCTTCGATCACGCCATCACCGAGCACCGCCAGGCTCTTCTCGAGCAATATAATATCCGCGGAGTCCTTGGCGATATCGACGGCGCTGTCCACCGATATGCCGACGTCCGCGGCCTTCAGCGCCGGTCCATCATTGATGCCATCGCCCATAAATCCGACGACGTGTCCCTTACGATGCAGGGCATCGACGATGGCCGCCTTTTGCGCCGGCGAGACCTTGGCGAACACGGCTGTCGTCTCGGCTAGGCTTGCCAATTGGTCCGGCGACATCGTTGCAATCTCGCTGCCAAGAACAATGCGGTCCACCGGCAGGCCGACTTCGTGACAGATCTTGCGCGTGACGATATCGTTGTCGCCGGTCAGAATCTTCACCCCCACGCCGCCGGCCTTGAGCGTCGCGAGTGCGACGGCGCAGGTCTCTTTCGGAGGATCGAGAAAGGCGATGTAGCCGAGGAGCGTGAGATCGGCCTCATCAGCGACTGAATACGTCGTCTGCGTCGGCGGCATCTCCTTGTAAGCGACTGCGACGACGCGAAGCCCGTCGGCGTTGAGCTTCGCAGTCGTATCCATCGCCGCAGCGAAGTGGCTGGTATCCAGGGGCCCGGTCTCGTCGCCGATCGCATAGTGCTTGCAAGCCGCGAACACCTCTTCGACGGCGCCCTTGCAGATGAGGATATGAACCCCGTCATCGCGCCCGAGAACGACGGACATCCGCCGCCGCTCGAAGTCGAACGGCATCTCGTCAATCTTTTGGAACCGGGCCTGCACCTTGAGGCCGGTCTCAAGCTCGACATGCTGCAGGACGGCGACGTCGAGCAAGTTCTTGAGGCCAGACTGGTGAAAACTATTCAGATAGGCGTATTCGAGGACCGGCGTCGATTCGTCTCCCCTGATATCAAGGCAGCGCTTGAGGATAATGCGATCCTGCGTGAGCGTTCCGGTCTTGTCCGTGCACAACACGTCCATCGCCCCGAAGTTCTGTATTGAATTGAGGCGCTTGACGATGACCTTTCGGCGCGACATCGCCAGCGCGCCCTTGGCCAGATTGACCGTCACGATCATGGGCAGCATCTCTGGCGTGAGACCCACCGCCACGGCGACCGCGAACAGCAGTGCTTCGAGCCAATTGCCCTTGGTCAGGCCGTTGATCAGGAACACCAGAGGCGCCATCACCACGATGAAACCGAGCATCAACCAGGTAAACCGGATAATGCCCTTGTCGAAGCTCGTGAGCACCCGCTGCTTGGCAATTGCGCTCGCCACCAGGCCGAAGGCGGTGCGCGGGCCGGTGAGCGCGACGACGCCGCAACCGATGCCGCTGACGACCGCGCTGCCCATGAAGCAGATGTTGGGGAGATCAAACGGCGTCTCCGCCGTACCGACGTGGGCGGCAGCGAACTTCTCGAGCGGCATCGCCTCGCCGGTGAGCGTCGACTGGTTAATGAAGAGGTCTTTCGCCGAGATCAGCCTGAGATCGGCGGGGATCATGTCGCCCGCCGACAGCAAGACGATATCGCCGGGCACGAGCTGTTCGACCGGCACGTCAACATGGTCGTGTGGCTCGCCACCAGGCTGCCGACGCACGGTCGCAGTTATCGACACCATCCTCTGCAGCTTATCGGCGGCATTGTTGGAACGATGTTCCTGAATGAAGCTCAGCGAGATACTCAATATCACCATGACGGCAATCACGATCGCGGCACGCTGGTCGCCCAGGAAGTAGGACGCGGTCGCGAGCGAGAGCAAAAGTAGATTCAATGGATTGATCGAGCGACCGATGAGTTCGCCGAGAATTGTATGTCGCGCCTGGTGAGCGACTTGATTCAATCCCGCCGAACGGAGCCGCTCTTCGACCTGGTCGGGTGTGAGGCCGCTCGCCGTGCTTGAAAGTCGCTGCAATGCAGCGTCGGGCGAAAGACAAGCGACTTCGCTCAAGGCTTTTCCGCTCGCGGCCGACCCTTCGGGTGTGTTGGCTGAGGACTGCCCATGGGCAAGGACCGGCGTTATTGCTGTCAAGCTGGACTTATTCACGCAACCCTTGCCTCGCTGTCATTTCTTCGCCGAGATGATCTAGCGGGATTTCCCAATGTCCTGTGTCGCGTCTTTCAGTGCGCGCATCACGTCCTCGCGAGAGATCATTCCTACCAATTGACGATCGAGCTCGATAACAGGGAAGCTGCGGCACTTAAGGCTCACCATTAACTGGAGAACTCGCGTCAATGGTGCTGCCGGCTCGACATGCTCGACGGCTTCGGTCATCATTTCTCCGACCGCCCGCCGCATCAATTCGTCGTAATGGGGCACCATCTGACCGGTGGTGAAGGCAAAGGCCCGAAGAAAATCGAATTTTGTAACGATCCCCAACATCTTTCCCTCTTCCACTACTGGGAAAGAATTGAAATCGTGTCTTTCGAATAACGCCTCCAGTTCACGCATGGTTGTCCGGCGCGTCACCGTCGTTACGGCACGCGTCATGTATTGATCCGCTGTGTCTTCGAGAAAACGATACATTATCAGGACTGCCGCCGGCCGCGGAAGTAGCCCTCGTTCGTAGTGTTGTGCTTGATACTGGCGGTGTCGCCTCCTTCCCTGGGGTTGGGATGATGCTCATGATTCGCCAATTTGTTGTCTTTCGACAATTCCGGATTCCTCTTCAGACCGTGCTTGCTGCGACTAGCAGGCGGCACGGGCGGCATTTTGTTCGACACGATTCAAACTCCCGACGTTGAATCATTGTAAAGTTGCAGGACGAGTTTCGACTCGCACGGCAATAATTACACCAAAAACTCTGGATGCTTTGATCCAAGTCAATTACGTCTGGTATAGGACGTAGTTGATTTCATTCACTGTCGCCAATGTTCGGTTAGAGCTATTGAAGGAGACGATTCCATGTCCTTGGGACTGATTCTTGTCATCATCCTCGTCATTTTCCTCCTGGGTGGCTTCAGTGGCCGCTTCGGCGGCTACGGCTATGGCTACGGTCACGGCGGCATCGGGGTTATCGGCATCATCCTGATCATCCTCGTCGTCCTGGTTCTGATGGGGCGGCTTTGATCTGACCGGCGGAATATCGGATGAGCCCTCTTCCACTGTACCCGGAGATCCACTTCGTCGATCGCACCGGATGGTTGAGAGCAGCGGTACTCGGAGCCAACGATGGCATTCTCTCGACCGCGAGCTTGATCGTCGGCGTTGCCGCGGCCTCTACGACGCAGAATGCCGTCTTGATCGCGGGTGTCTCGGGGCTGATCGCTGGCGCCATGTCGATGGCCGCTGGCGAATATGTATCCGTGAGCTCGCAATCCGATTCCGAACGAGCGGATCTCGCGCGCGAGCGAAAGGAGTTGAGCGAGGGTCCTGAATTTGAGCTCGATGAGCTTGCCGAAATCTACGTCAAGCGTGGTGTCGATCGGGACCTCGCGCGGCAAGTCGCCCAGCAACTGATGGCGAAAGACGCCTTAAGCGCCCACGCACACGATGAACTTGGGATTTCGGAGATCACAACCGCGCGTCCGGTGCAAGCCGCACTGACATCGGCCATATCGTTTTCTGTAGGTGCGGCCATGCCCTTGCTCATGGTGATCATATCGCCCGTGGATGCACTTGTTCCTATTGTATCTGCAGCGTCTTTGGGCTTTCTCGCCGTTCTGGGCGCTATAGGGGCCAAAGTAGGAGGTGCAAACGCCCTGCGCGGCACCTTCCGGGTGATATTCTGGGGCGCGCTGGCGATGGCTCTTACCTCCGGTATCGGTAAATTATTGGGCACGGTTGTCCGATAACATTCTGTGTGCTCATTGTAGGTCA
>DASRSQ010000241.1:0-1538 GCA_035656475.1 Gemmataceae bacterium
ATCGTCTACGGGACTGTAGTTGCTTGAGGTATTCTTCCTCGAAAAGCTAAGAGCGTCAATCTTCGCAATCTCGCGCAAGTTGATAAACTCAAAACAGAAGTAGGAAGGATGAAGGATGAAGGCGGAAGAGTGAAGCTGAGCAGCGGATGTGTATCCGGTTCATCCTTCATCCTTCCGCCTTCATCCTTGAGAGGATTGCCATGGATGCCATTTTGCTTGCCGCAGGATTGGGGACGCGTTTGCGTCCGCACACGTTGAAGATGCCGAAGCCGTTGCTGCCGGTGCAGGGACGACCGATTCTCGACTGGACGCTTGGCGCGTTGCCGAAGTCGGTTGATCGCGTTGTCGTGGTGACGCATTACCTGGCGGAGCAGGTCGAGCAGTATCTGCGCGGTCAGACGTTTTTCAAGGAATGGGCGACGGTGCCACAGGGGGATCCGCGCGGCACCGGCGATGCGCTGCGCAAGTGCCGGGGGCAAATTCGCTCGGACCGCTTTCTCGTCATCAACGGCGACGACCTTTTCGGCGCGGCGGATCTCGCGCATCTTGCGGCATGTCCTGCGGGCGTAATCGTGCAGGAGGTGCAGGAACCGAAGAAGTTCGGCATTGCGTTCCTGAATCCGGATGGGACGTTGCAAAAGCTGCTGGAGAAGCCGGACCTGCCGGCGCCGCAGCTTGCGAACACGGGGGCCTATGCCTTTCCGCGCGAGGTCTTTGACCTCGAGATCGGCCTGTCGCCGCGTGGCGAATACGAGATCACCGACTATGTCAGCCAGCTCGCGGCGATACAGCCGTTCCACGTGGTGCGGTCAACGTTCTGGTATCCAATCGGCACCGAGGACGCGTGGAATGCCGCCCAGAAGATGGATCTCGCGAAGGTTTTGACCGCGCGCTGACAATGTTTAGCCGCAACGCCGCAGGCGAGCGCGATCGTGTTGCTCGCGCCGACGTGCGACAAGTCCGCGCCCCCTTCGGGGTTGCGGCTACACGAGGTAGATGAAATGACCTACGCACTCGCACTTACGATGTTGTTCGCATTCGGCGGCCCGCCGCGTCCCGATGTGCTGACCAATTTCGCCGGCACCGGCATAAAAGGCTACACCGGAGACAACGGCGCTGCGCTCAAGGCGACACTCAACGAGCCGTTCCATTGCGATGTCGACAACCGCGGTCACCTCTATATTGCCGAGGCCTCCAACCATTGCATTCGCAAGGTCGATCTCAAAACCGGCATCATTACGACCATCGCGGGCACCGGCAAGAAGGGCTACACCGGCGACGGCGGCAAGGCGACTGACGCCACCTTCAACGAGCCCTACGCCGTTGTCGTTGACAAGGACGACAACCTTTTCATCGTCGATCGCCTCAACGCGGTCATACGGAAGGTCGATGGCAAGACTGGAATCATCATCACGGTCGCAGGCAACGGCAAGAAGACCTACGCGGGCGACGGCGGCAAGGCGGTCGACGCCTCGATGCGCGAACCCAATGACTGCATCCTCGACGGCAAGGGGGGCCTGCTCATCGCCGACGTCGCG
>DASRSQ010000242.1:0-2255 GCA_035656475.1 Gemmataceae bacterium
CGAACCAGAGGACGCCAAGCGGCGCCTTGACAAGCGTGTCGCGCGAGACTCGCGTGTTGGCCGGATCGGCGTTCTCATGCGTCCAGTTCGCGGAACCAGGCAGCGGGCCCTCGCGCGTGATCGACGCCATGCCCTCGTGAATGTCGACCTTCGCATTGACCAGCTTCATCGACCCGACGATCTCTTGCACCTTCGGCGTCGTCGGAACGAACATGGTCCCGCCAAAGGGACGGAGCGAGGCATACGCTTTCGCCAGAAACGTGGCGCCGACGATGCCCGCGTTGTCACAAACCATGAAACTGGCGAAATACGGCGGCAACTGCGCGGTCTCGGCGTCGCCGTGAAGCAAGGCAATGCGCGAGCCGTAGAGATTCGCCGCCGTCCAGCGTTCGCGGAATGCCTGCACCTTTTCGGCGCTCGGCTCCACGACGATGAGGTGCAGGGCGCTTTGACGCGCGAGCGCTTCGACCAGATGCCCGTCGCCGACGCCCCAGACGACCGCGTACCCCGAACGCGTCTTCGCGCCGGCAAGCATCAGATCGGCCTTCGCCAGCGACTCGGCGGGGACCTTGCCAAAATCCTCTTTGGGCTGGACGTAGCGACGTGCCGTCTCGATCTTGTCGCTGCCGAAGCAATAGAGTCCCCCTTCGCGCGTGGCGACGAACAGCCGATCGTCGGCGGCGATCATGCGTACGACGGTGCCATTGATCGGCAAGGTCCAGCTCGGCGACAGCTTCTTCTCGTCAGCGTCCCAGTCGAGCACCGTCACGTGTTTCGGCCCGCCGAAGTAGACGCGCGGGCCCGCAACAATCATTGTTTCCACGCCGAGGGCCTTGGTCGCCGCGACTTCGGGCATGTGCCAGCGAGATACCTTCGTCTTCTTCGGCTTGGCTTTCTCCTTGGCGTCCTTGTCGTCTTTCGCGGCTTTGTCCTTGTCCTTGTCCTTGTCCTTCGGCGGATCCTTTTCCTTGGTCTTTTCCTCGACTTCGACTTCCTGCGCCTTGGAATTCTTCAGGTCGTAGACCCGGCAAACGTCCTTGTTCCATGTGAACGCGAAATCCTTGGTTGGCACGATCACCTTGCCGTAGTCGGCGAGGTATTTCTCGGTGTCGGTGTTGAAGATGGCGCCGCCGTTGAAGAAGATGGTGCCCATGGCGACGACTTCGGAGCCGCCGCCACGTTTGCCATTGTCGGCGAGCTGATAACGCAGCAGCTTGCCCGTCTTCTTGTCAAAGCAAGCGGGAACCGAGCGGCCCCCCGGGACGAGCAGGTGATCGCCAGCGATCACCATCGGTCCTTGCGGGGCGACGCTGGCGAATGCGTCGGTGTTGTGCGGTTGTTTCATGTAGTTGGACCCGTCGCCGTCGTTGGTCCAGACGATGGCGCCGGTATGAGCGTCGACGCAGTGGATGAAGATGCCCATGAAAGGCCAGATACTAGCGGCGAAGTAGACCTTGCCATCATCAATGACCGGCGCGCCGCGGGCGGGCCAGGTCGAGATCAGGCGTTCGTTGCCGAGGATTTTGCGATTCGCTGGGCCGCCGCGCAACTTCCAGGCGAGCTTGCCGGTTTGCGCGTGGACGCAGTACAAATAGCCGTCGTCGGCGGTGAAATAGACCTTGCTCTCCCAGACGACGGGGGCGAAGCGGACCGGGCCGTCGGCGAAGAAGATCCATTTCTCGGCGCCGCTGCGCGTGTCGAGGGCTCGCACCGCATCGCAATCCGGCGAATTGATGAACATCGAGTGCCCCGCCACGACCGGCTCGCGCACGATGTCGAACTGCATCATGGCCTGGTCCGGCCAGGCCGGCGCGAGCGGCGAGTATTGGCGCGCCCATTGCAGATACAGCTTCGCCGGCAGGCCATGCGGCGAGGCGGCCGAGCGATGGGCGTCATAACGCCACATCGGCCAATCGCCGGCGGAGACAAGGCCGGGAACAAGGAGGAAGATCGCGCCGAGCAAGCGAAGGCGGGATGGCATGGAGTCGCTTCGGGTAGGATGAAATTGGCAGGCGGTGTGCTACTATCACACTACTTGGGGCATCGGTCGAACGCAATGAATTCTTGGGGAAGTTTCACGTTTTCCACGATCGCCGTCATCGCCCTCGTTCCCAAACTCCGTTTGGGAACGGAAACGGATTTTCCATGAGTGCGTTCCCAAGCGGAGTTTGGGAGCGAGGGAGGCGAGATCGGCGCGCATGGAATCCCCGGATTTAACACGTGAACAGCACTTGAGGTTCCGGAAAAAATGCAAA
>DASRSQ010000243.1:0-11379 GCA_035656475.1 Gemmataceae bacterium
GCGGAAGGGGAACGTAAAGTCATGGCACGGGCTCACAACGCACAAGGGTGTCGTCAACAATTCCTGCAGGGCGATTGCAAATTCAAGCGTGAAAATCAGGCCCAACCCGAAGATTGAGCCTGATTCCCGGATTTCGAAAACGGGCCAACTAGCGTTTGCTTCCGCGAACGCCGGGCTTGCGTGCCGCCGGTTTCTCCTCTTCCTCGGCCGCGTTGAACTCGCTGAAGACGGCTTGCAACTCCGCGGCCATGCGGGCCAACTCTTCCGCGGCCTTGCGGCTCCCTTCGGCGCCTTCCGACGTGCTCTTCGCCGCCTGGGCCACCGAGGTGATGTTGTGCGCGATCTCGGCCGTCCCTTTCGACGCTTCCGTGACGTTGCGGCTGATCTCGTTCGTCGTCGCCGTCTGTTCCTCGACGGCGCTGGCGATGGTGTTCGAAATATCGTTGATCTGTGTGATTACGTCGCTGATCTGGCTGATCGCGGCCACCGCCTCTTTCGTGTCGGTCTGGATCGCCTCGATCTTCTGGCTGATGTCTTCGGTCGCCTTCGCGGTTTCCTTCGCGAGTTCCTTGACCTCGTTGGCGACGACTGCGAAACCCTTGCCCGCCTCGCCGGCCCGGGCCGCCGCGATGGTCGAGTTCAGGGCGAGCAGATTCCTCTGCTCGGCGATCGACGTGATCACCTTGATGACCTTGCCGATCTCGGCGCTCGATTCGCCGAGCTTGCCGATGGTATTGTTCGTGGAGGTCGCGATCTTGACCGCGCTGGTCGTGACCTTGGCTGCATCGGTGGCGCTCTTGGCGATTTCCTTGATGCTGGCGCTCATCTCCTCGATGCCGGTGGCGACCGTCTCGGTATTCTTGCTGACCTGCTCTGCAGCAGCCGACACCACGTTCGCCTGGGCCGACGTCTCCTCCGCGTTCGCGGTCATCTGCGTACTGATCGACGTCAACTCCTCGGCTGCCGACGCGAGCGAACCGGCGTTGCCCGTCAGCGTGCCGAAGCTTTGCCGCAGCTTGGCGAGAAACTGACGCAAGCCATCCGCCACCTCACCGATGGCGTCGCTGCCTTCGATTTCGACGCGGGCGCCCAGATCTCCCGCCGCCGCTTGCTTCATGGTCGCCAGCAGGCTTTCGACTTTATTGTGCAGCTCCTCGGCCTGCTGCTTTTCGCGCTCGGCCGCTTCGCGGGTTCGCCGCTTGATCTCCAGCTTTTCCGTGATCAGCTTCCAGGCGACCATGACACCGACAAAGGCGCGGTTCTGGTCCAGCACCGGGCTCACCAGCACATCGAGCGTCTCGGGGCCGAGCACGATATTCGCCTGCTGCGGCAAATGGTTCACGTCCGACAGCAGTCGGCGCTGCTGCTCGGGCCATTTGAAAAGCAAGTCGATCTGCTGACCAACGATCTGGTCGACAGCGATCGGCAAAACGCGTTCGAGCGCGTGCAGCGCCTTGGCGGACGACGGATTGAGATAGCGCACCTTCAGATCGCGGTCGCAATACATCACGTTGGTCGGCATCTGCTCGATCATCGACCGGATGCGTCCCGCCTCGAACTTGTAGTTGACGATCTCGGTGATGTCGGTCGCGTACTTGACGATCTTGAACGGCCGGCCTTCCAGGTCGAGAATCGGATTGTACGACGCCTCGATCCAGATTTCGCGGCCCCCCTTGGCGACGCGCTTGAACTCGCCCGTCTGGAATTCGCCGCGGCCGAGCTTCGCCCAGAATTCCTTGTGCTCCTGGCTCTGCCGATGGCCTTCTTCAAGGAACATGCCATGGTGGCGCCCCTTGATCTCGTCGAGGGTGTAGCCCGTGGCCTTGAGGAAGTTGTCGTTGGCACTGAGGATGGTCCCATCCAGGCTAAATTCAATTACTGCCATGGACTTGCCAATCGCCGAGACCTGGCCGACGAGATCCGCGTATTGTTGCTGATCGATGGTCCTGGTTGCAGCTTTGGCGCCGCTGCGGCGGGCATTGGTGGGATTTGCTTTGCCGTTGCTTCGGCGTGTGGCTCGAGCCTGCATCTTGGGGATCCTTTCGTCGTTTTCCTTGGGGTGAAGTTCAGCTTTGCGTTTTTGTTTCGCCGTGGAGCTGCACGGCACGTTCGGTATCCAGAGTCAGAAGAAGGCGATCCGTAAGCTTGTAGGCGCCGCGAATCAACTCGCGGGCCACGCCACGCAGCGTCTCCGGCGGGCGTTCGAAGGCGTCGTGGCTCATCTCCAGCACATCGCCAATTTCGTCAACCAGCAGGCTCATCGGGCCATCGTCGGTGCGAATGACGATGTTCATCGGCAAGCGGCCCGCGGGCCGCGGCGCGAACTCGAAACGGCGGCGCAGATCAATCGCGGTCACGATCTGGCCACGCAGGTTGATCAGCCCCTGTACCACCGGCGAGGCGAGCGGTACCCGCGTCATGGCCTGGTAGCGAATCACTTCTTGCACCTTCTGCACCTCGACGCCAAAGAGCAGCTTGTCGAGGTGAAAGGTGCAGTATTGTGTCGTACTCGACATTTCAGCCCTCGCCCCCAGCCCCGCTCCCAGCGGGAGAGAGGAGTAACGAAAATTAATCGCCCGCCGGCTCGTAAAACGCCGGGGCGGCCGCGCGGATGATGCCTTCCACATCGAGCAAATCAGTAACGCGTTGTTGCACGACGGCGGACCCGACGATGCCGTTGTGCCGTGTGCTTCGTTGGGCACGCAGACCGGTGTGCACGATGTCGAGAATGCGATCGACGACAAGGCCAACGCTCTTGCCCGCCGACGTGTACACGACCACCTGCATCGTTTCCGCACGGTCATCGCCGGCGTCGACATCAAGCACCTTCGACACGCGAATCAACGGCAGAATGCGATTGCGATACTGCACGACCTCCTGCCCGTCGGCCCATTCGACGTCCTTGACCGGGATCTTTTCCAGGCGCGCGACCATCGACAGCGGAATCGCGGCCCGGCGGTCCTGCCCCATGCCGAGCAGGAGCAGCGTGTGCTTCTCCGATTCGCAGTCGTCCGATTCGTCCTGCAGTTCCGCGAGGGCGCGGTCGCGCACCTCGGAGATGACACCGGCGCTTTGCGCGATGCCGAGCACGTCGAGGATCAGCGCGACCTTGCCGTCGCCTCGGATGGTGGCGCCGGCGAAGACGGGGATGTTTTTGAAGATCTTGCCGAGCGGTTTGACGACGATCTCCTCGGTGTCGTTGATGCGCTCGACGACCAGGCCAAACTGGCGGTCATCCGCCTGCAGGACAACGATGTTGATCGCCTCGCTTGCGGGAGCCGGCGCCGCGTGGTCCAGTTCGTGATTGAGATAGACGAGCGGCAGCAACTTGCCGCGCAGGCGATAGACGGGGAAGCCGTGGATGAGTTCGACGCCCGTGCGAGCTTTTTCCCCCTTGAGGCGGACGAGCTCGAGCAAGCTGACCTGCGGGATTGCGTAGCGGTCGCCGCCGGAGGTCACGATGAGGGCGGGAATGATGGCGAGAGTGAGCGGAATCTTGATCTTGAGCGTCGTGCCATCGCCGGGCACGCTTTGCAGGTCGATGGTGCCGCCGATCTTTTCGATGTTGGTTTTGACGACGTCCATGCCGACGCCGCGGCCGGAGACGTTCGTGATTTTGTCCGCAGTGGAGAAGCCAGGCAGGAACACAAGCTGCGCAGCTTCGCGGTCGCTCATGCGGTCCGCCTGATCACGGCTGATGAGGCCGCGCTCCACGGCCTTGGCGCGGACTCGCTCCGTGTTGACGCCGGCGCCATCATCGCTGATCTCGATATTGACCTGGCCGCCTTCGTGGAACGCTCGCATGCGCAGCGTGCCGACGCGCGACTTGCCGCTGGCGAGGCGCACGTCGGGCGTCTCGATGCCATGATCGACAGCGTTGCGGATGATGTGCGTAAGCGGGTCCTTGATCGCTTCGATGATCGTCTTGTCGAGCTCGGTCTCCTTGCCTTCCAGTTCGAGGCGCACCTCTTTGCCACACGCAACGGCGAGATCGCGGACGATGCGCGGGAAGCGGTTCCAGACGTTGCCGATCGGCTGCATGCGCGTCTTCATGACGCCTTCCTGCAACTCGGTCGTGATCAAGTTGAGACGCTGCGTGGTCCGCAGGAATGCGGGATCCTTCTGATTGGCGTTGAACTGCAGAATTTGGTTACGAGCGAGCACAAGCTCGCCGACCAGGTTCATCAGCTTGTCGAGCAGGCCGACATCGACGCGAATGTTCGTCTCCGCAAGGCTGGCGGCCGCCTTGCTCTCTTGCAACGTCGCGACGGCATCGCGCACGTCTTGCGTCTTGACGAGTCCCTGTTCGACGAGGATTTCGCCGATGCGTAACGGGTCGCCGTTCATCTGCCGGCGAACCGCGTCGAGCAGGTCACCGCGAGTCACCTTCCCCTCGCGCACGAGGACTTCGCCGATCGTGTTCGGACGCACAACCGTCTCCTCGGTCGGCATCTCCACATCATGGTGCGGCGACGGTTCCGGCGCCTGCGGCGGTTCTTGCAAACACGTCAGCAGGTCGATCAATGGCTGATAGGTGTCGTCGCCGTCGCTGCCGGTGGTCTCGATTTTTGCGAGCATGGCCCGCACCGCGTCGACGAGGTTCAGCAAGGCGCTGGTGCGATCGGCGTCAAGCGTGAGCTGGCCATCGCGCAGCAGGCTCAGCATGTTCTCGCCGACATGCGTGACCGATTCGAGCTTGCTGAAACTGAAGAAGCCGCACGTCCCCTTGATGGTGTGAATTGTGCGAAAGATGCTGCTGAGGCGCTCGCGGTTGCCCGGCTCCCGTTCGAGCGCAACCAGGTCCCGGTCGAGCTGATCGAGGTTCTCGTAGCTCTCGACCAGGAACTCGCGCACCACATTGTCCAGATCGTTCATCGGTGTCACCTGCCGGGGATGCGGACCGCGTGCCCCTTCGCGGACGCCATGCGGAACCAGAAGGGACCTTCCTTCGACGTGTATTCGAGCTTGATCACCGACGGCCCATCGACTGGCAACAACTCGAGCGGCCCACGCGCCACCGTCGGCAGCGACATCTGCGACTTGATCTTGCGCTGCTCAAGCTGAGCAACGATCTCCCCCGCAATCACGTTCACCAGCTCGCCGACCATGTCGCCCATATCGGCGCTTTCGAAGGGGATGTCAAACCCGGCGAATTTCTTTGCCACCGTCGGCGCCGTCTCATTCGAGAGCACCCACGTCAGCGACCACGGCATCTCGCCGAGGAACGATACGATGCCCGCGATGCACGGCCCGTCGTGGGGCTGTTCGCCGGCGACCAGAGTCGGCGTCTCGCTGAAGAACGCGCTCTGCGTCCGATCAATGGATGCTTTGACGGCATCGATGATCGCCGACGGCACGGCGCTGCCCGCATTGGCCGAGGTATTCGACATGGGCGTCATCTCCAGGGCGCGAAAGAAAAAAGTAAAAAGTAAAAAGGCAAAAGGAAAAAGTCGGAGCCGTAAGCGCCGTTACTTTTGCCTTTTTCCTTTACACTTTTGCCTTGTTAACCAAACACCTTGCTCAACCAGCCGCCGCCGGTTTGCGGTTGCGCGGGTGCCGCGGCTTGCTTGGCGCGATTGCGGCGCGAGCGAATCACCTGCGCCTTGTCGATGTGCTTCTTGAGCTTGGCCTGGAGTTCCGCGACCGTGAACGGCTTGGAAATGAATCCATCCGCGCCGGCCTCGTCCAGCGCTTCCTGGATCTTGCCCATCGTCTTTTCGCTCGTGATCATCACCAGCGGCATCTCGTCTCGATCGTTGGCCTTCTCGTGCTTGCGGACCTCTTTGACGAAATCCACGCCGGTCATGTTCGGCATGTTCCAGTCGATGAAAGCCAGATCGAAGTCGCCGGCCTTCAGCTTTTCCAGGGCGACCGCGCCGTCCTCGGCCTCCGCGAACTCGAACTCGGCGAGTTTGGTTTCGGTAACCCCTTTCATGACCATCTTTCGCATGACGCTGGAATCATCGATGACAAGCGCCCGAAGCGGTGCACTCATGGATTTCCCCTGTCTGGAATGAGGGCGATGGTGTGCTTGCACGTCGCTTACAAACGGCAAGGGTTCCGCAGCTTTCCTGGTTGACGCGACAATTATCGAAGATAGGGGGAGTTCTGAACTGCATCATTCGGCAAAGGGTTGCACAGGTATCTAAATGCCGATGGTGACGAGATTGCCGGATATGCGGATAGCGCCCGCGCCCGGATGCGCGAGATTAGGCGCTCAGCGCGAGGCGGACCTTGGTGACGAGCATCGCGAGGCTGGGCACGTCGTCAGTCCCCATTTTTTGCAAGATCTGGGCGCGCCGATATTGGACCGTGCGATAGCTGATGTGCAATTCCTTTGCGATCTGCTTGTAGCTCTTGCCCATGAGAAGGCGATCGACGACTTGCCGTTCCGCCTCGGTCAGCGACTGGAGCCGGGCTTTGATGTCGTTGGTTTCGGAATGTTGCTGCCAGTACGCCTGATTGCGGCGTAGCGCCGCCCAGATCGCCTCCAGCAGTAGCTGCTCGTCAAATGGCTTCTGAAAGAAATCGACCGCCCCCGCCTTCATGCAGCGGATCACGGTGGGAATGTCGCCGAAGGCCGTGAGAATGATGACGGGAAGTCGAATGCCGCGATCTTGCATTATTTGCTGCAATTCGACGCCGCTCATATCGGCGATGCGGACGTCGAGAATCGCGCACCCGCGCCGCTCAGCGTCGACGGCCTGCAAAAAATCGGCGGCCCGGGAATAAAACTCAATTGGAATTTGAATCGATTGGAGCAACCGTGTCAGCGACTGACATATTCCCGGATTTTCGTTAACGACAAACACCGTCGGTTTGGTTTCCATCGCCATGCTCCGTCAGCTATTAGGGCATTTTCTTCATCGGATGGAGAGTCCCAAAACTGAACAAACGCGATGCCCTTTCCGAGAAAACATTCAGCATTGGTCAATTCGATCCAAAGGTTTGAGGAGATACATGCAAAAATGAGGCGGGAAAGCAATGTTCTGAAGTAGCGACCTAATCGTGCGTCTCTGAAGTTCGTCGCTTGAAGTGCGCGGTACTTCGTCGGGTGGGGTCGAGCAACGCGAGGCCCATATGCATCAAGCTAAGATGAGACCTCGAGAGTCAGCTCCCTCTCTCCCGGCACTCCCCCAGAGTACTGGGGAGAGGGGCGTTTCGAGCGACACCTCTACAGTCTGATTCTTAACTTGATGCGTGTGGGGGGCGAGCAACGCGAAACCCACCATCGCTTGCAGATGCGGCTTGCGTTCCAGATTCAAGTGCTTACCCGTCACGTTTGCGAAGCCGCCCTGGTGCCGCCTCAAAACGGGACAGCGTCATGCGCACGGTCTGCGCCACACCTGCTCTCTGATTCGCCAGCGTACTGGTTGCCATCGTCATCGACCCACACGCCCCACGGTGGCAGGGTGCGGTGCTCGGCGATGTACACCGCCATTCGGATCACCTCATCGGCTGGCAGTAGCCATTCCGCCTGGATATCGGTTTCTCGCGTGGCAAGCAGAAAGGAAACATACTCGACAGGCGGGGGGTGCTTGGCGCGGACTCGCCATGGCGACGGGTGGCTGGGAGGCGGCGGAAGTGGGCCGAAATGGAGATGACACCACGCGATGGCGGCCCATGGTCCGCCGAGCCAGAGGACCACCCGGACGTTCCCCTGGAGGTCCATGTTGAACTGTCGCGGCGTTCCAACTGCCGCAGCCCGCAGATGGCTGGCCAATTCCGCCGCCGTGTTCATGTCGCCCGGGATTGCGGTCGGCGCCCCATTGTCCGGGTAGGACGCCAAGCAGTCCCTAAGGGTGCAGAGCGGCACCTCACCCATCCGCCTCTCCTTTCCCCGAACAACAAATCTCACTCAGACTCTTCGATTTCTGCCTGCAATTGGCACCAGCGGTCTTCTGCTTCCGCGAGCTGCGCCGTGACCGCTTCCAGTTCCTTGTGCAGTCGCATCGCTTCGTCGGCGCCGGTCGCTTCGAGGAGGCGAGCGTTCGCAGCTCGCTTTTGCTCGTCGAGCTGCGCGATCAGCCGTTCCACCGACTTCATCTCCTTGCGCAGCTCGCGCTCGCTTTTCCGGGCAGCGCGGGGCTGCGGCTGCGACGGGGTGGTAGCGCTTTCTGGACGCTCCGACGCGAGCGCGCGCTCGCCGGCCTCGATCTCTTGATTGACCTTGTAGACGTACTCGTCGTACTTTCCGCCGTACTGGGTCACTCGGTTGTCGCGAACTTCCACGATGCAGGTGGCCACGCGGTGCGTGAAATGCCGATCGTGGCTGGTGAAGATGACCGTGCCCGCGTACTCAAGCAACGCCTCCGCCAGCGACTCCACCGTATCGACATCGAGATGGTTGCCTGGCTCGTCCAGGACCAGCACGTTGTGATTCCCCAGGAGCAAGCCCGCCAGACAGAGCCGGGCGCGCTCGCCTCCCGACAGCACGGAGATTGGCTTCTCGACATGATTCTTGCGGAACAGGAGCGAGCCGGCGACTTCGAGGATCTCCTGCGTCTTCTTGCCGAAAACCGCCTGACGTTCCAGGTATTCCAACACGGTCAGCCGTTCCGGCAAACTGGTGTAGACATGCTGAGCATAGACGCCGATCTTGCATCCGTGCCCCCAGCGTACCTCGCCGGCGAGCGGCTTGAGCGAATCGACGAGAGTGCGCAGGAACGTCGTCTTGCCTTGACCGTTGTCGCCAAGGATCGCTGCACGGGCGCCATGCTCGATCTCCAGGTGAACGTCGCTGGCGACCTGCTTTTCCGGATAACCAATCACGAGATCGCGGCAACGAACGGCCGGCCCCTTGCGTGCCTCGACGCGCGGCGGCCGGATCTTGGCGGTTGGCTCGTCCCCGGCAATCTCCGTCAGTTCCAGCCGTTCGAGTTGCTTCCCCTTCGAGCGTGCCAGCGTCGCCGTGGCTGCCCGCGCCTTGTTCTTGGCGATGAATTCCTCCAGATGCCGGCGCTTGGCCATGATCGTTTCGTTCGAGCGCTCATCGCGCAGGCGTTGCTCGCGCTTGAACTCCAGGTAAGCGTCGATCTTGCCGGGAAACATCGTCAGCTTGCCGCGGGACAGGTCGAGTGTGTGCGTGCAGGTCGCCGCGAGAAAGGCACGATCGTGCGACACCACCAGGCAGGCGGAGCGATGGTTTTGCAGAAAATGCTCCAGCAGAATCTGCGTACGCAGATCGAGAAAGTTCGTCGGCTCATCGAGCAGCAGCAAGTTTGGCTCGTGCAGCAGTAAGGCGGACAGCTTGACGCGCGTCTGCCAGCCACCCGACAGCTTGGCGATGGGTCCCTCGAACGCCGCCCCTTTCAGCTCGAATTGTCCGGCGACCTCGCCGCACTTCCAGTCCGGTTGGCCGCTGTCGCGCATCAGAAATTCCAGGGCGGTTTCGTTCGGCAGAAAGGGATCGTGCTGTCGAAGATAAGCAAGCCGCAAATTCGGATGACGGATGACCTCGCCGCTGTCGAGCTCTTCCTCGCCGAGGAGCACGCGCAGCAGCGTGCTCTTGCCGGCGCCGTTTCGGCCGACGAATCCGACATTGACATCGTCGCTCAAGGTTGCGTTCGCGCCGTCGAGTAGGATTTGATCGCCGTAGCTCTTCACGGCTTGGGTGATCTGAATCAAGGTGGCCATGGGAAATCGGTGCCCTTCGTGCAAATAGCTATTATATTGCGTAGATTTGCGCGGGCCGTGCAGAAATGGTTTTCGGTTTTCGGGAATGCGGATGACAAGGGCGTTAATTCTGCAATTGCACGAGCCTCTCGGGCTCATGTGGCTTACAATGCGTTGCTGAACGTAGTCCGCTCCTCAGAAGTTGGGGAACAGGCCAATTGGAAGAATGGGGCGGGAACATGGAAGGGACTCGATATTCCAATGTAATCATGAGTCCCTTTCATGTTCACGCCCCATTCTTCAATTGGAGTTCCCCAGCCTCTGGGGAGAAATACGGAGGAGATAGCCCATGTCCGAGGCGGCGTCGGTAACGATCTGGTTAGATCGACTCCGCGCGGGGGATTCTCGGGCGGCCCAAACACTGTGGGAAAGGTACTTTCAGCGGCTCGTGGCCCTTGCCCGCGCCAAATTGCGCTTGATGCCGCGTCGCAGTGCGGACGAGGAGGATGTCGCACTGAGTGCGCTCGACAGTTTCTTCCGCGGCGTCGGGCACGGTCGATTTCCTCAGCTCGACGATCGTGACGATCTCTGGCAAATTCTTTTGATCATTACCGAACGTAAAGCGATTGACTTGCTCGAACACGAGGGCCGGCTGAAGCGGAGTTGGCGGCGCCATCAGTCGGTCGACGAATCCGTCGGAAACGAGAATCTTGCGGGAAGAGAGCCGGACCCGGCATTCGCGGCGGAGGTTGCAGAGGCATGCGAAAAACTTCTGATGAAGCTCGGAGATGCTAACCTGCGCTTGATCGCTGTTCGCAAGATGGAAGGTTACACGAACGAGGAAATTGCGAAAGAACTCGGTTGTTCGCTCGTCACGGTTGAACGACGGCTGCGTCTGATTCGGCGGGAATGGGCAGAGCATAAGAATGCCTGACGGTTTCTCTTCAGGCACGCGGAGTACCAAGGTGGAGGAACGGAGAGTCGCTTTCGCCATGCACCAAATGAGGTAGGTAATGACGGATCCTGTCGCCCATGCCAACGACTACATCCCGCTTTCCCTGGAGCGGCGCATTGACGAAATTTGCATGCGATTCGAGAACGCTCTGCAAGGCGGGCAAACAGTCACGATCGAAGAACATCTCTTAAAGATTGCCGAGTCGGAGCGAGTCGCAATACTGCGTGAACTCGTGCGGCTTGAAGTCGAGTACCGTGTTCGCCGCGGTGAACAGCCAGGCATGAACGAATACCTCTCGCGGTTTCCCGCACACGCCGATTCGATTGCAAGCTGGTTTGAATCGATGCCCACGATCGGTTGGGATTCTCGGGTTCTCCGGCCAAAAAGTTGGCCGACCGTGCCTGGCTACGAGTTGGTGGAGGAGCTAGGGCATGGGGGCATGGGAATCGTCTACAAGGCGCGCCACGAAAAGTTTGAGCGATTGGTGGCGCTCAAGATGATCATCGCGGGCGCGCATGCAAGTGCCGAGTACAAGGACAGATTCCTTGCCGAGGCGAGGGCCGTTGCACGCTTGCAAAATCCTCACATCGTTCAGATTCACGAGATCGGAGAAATCGATGGCTCGCCTTATTTCTCACTGGAATATGTCGACGGCGGCAATCTTGGGCGCCTCAGAGATTCGCCGGACGATCAGGCGGCTCGGCTCCTCGAGTTGCTGGCACGCACCGTCCACTATGCCCACGGGCGCGGTATCGTCCATCGTGACCTGAAGCCGGCGAACATCCTGCTTACCAGCGATGGCGTTCCCA
>DASRSQ010000244.1:0-3711 GCA_035656475.1 Gemmataceae bacterium
TGATCCCGCATCGTGGTTGCTGGCGCTTCGGCGCTGGCTGAAACTTCCACGCTTAGGACCGGGAGCAATCCCGCGATCCTGTTTTACTTGGCGACAGGCTCCGACCCGTCACCCGCGAGGACATAAGAAGTATCCAGCGGATGAAGCTGACCGGGGCCGCCATCTTGGTTTCGCGCGGCATGAAGGTCTTGCAGGCGGCCCCGGCATGAACACGACGTTGACTCTAAGGCAGGTTCCTTGGGATCCTTTTCGTTATGCGGCGGGGCTAGACGATCAAGAAACGGAAAACAAGCAAATGGAATGGTTTACTTGTGAAATCACGATCAAGTCCGAAAAAGGACCATGGACAATAGACCAGAGGGACGCAGCGCTTTCGGCGATTCGCGTTGGTCTGCAATCGTTTCGTGGCGAAGTTCCTGATGAGGCAGAGGTTGCCAGGTTGCTCGAGGATGCCCTCGAATTTGCAAAGAAATACAGGCCTTCTTGCCAAGGTGCAGCGATGCCATTTGAATATCGGCCGGGGTGGGGGCATGATCCGTCGCCCGAAGACTTTGAGGAGATGGCTGCGAAAATGCGGTCTCAGTGTGCGGCAGCGGGCTTGGTTGTGACAACTGAGCATTATCGGTAACCCAAGATTGCATTGAACTGAATGCCGCTGAAGACGGCGGGAAAACATCTAAGTCAAGTGACAATACTCCCCCTTCCCTGGAACGATGACGTTTTTTGCATCGGCTTCCGGGTTGCACGAGAGGAGCGATGACGCGGCGAGACGGTACCAGCAGTGCATGCACTCGCAGGCGACGAGCAGACCATCGCGAAAGGGAGCAACAGCGTGCGGGCAGATTGCGTGCGAAGCGCGTCTGCCTGTCGCGATCGAGGACGACGAGGAAAAGACTCCTGGCATGCAAATCGACGCCAGCATAGAATCGGGTCGTGGCCGGCGGCGCTGCTGCAGACGGCGGGGCCGCATGTTCGTTTCTGGGCGTTCGTAGCTCGTTCAGCGGCCCCGGCTGCTGAGTTCATCGTTAGCCTGCTTGGTATCTGGGCTCGATTGGGTCGCCTGTCGCTGGAAACGGCAGATGAAACGGGTTAAAGTCGGGATCCTGGTGGTCGCGGCGGTGCTCGCAATCGGCGCCATCGCGCTGGCCTTCTTGCTCCTGCCCTCATTCATCTCCGACCAGTCCGCGGTGCCGTTCCAATCCATGGAGGTATCGTTCGAGGATAGCGATGGCGTCGCCACCATCCGCACCGAGACTTTCCAAGTTGCCTTCGAAGGCCAATCGTTCGGAAATCGCAGGGCGGGTGGCACCTACGTGGTGGATGGCCGATACGGATTCCGGCTGTTTCCCGGTCCTGAGTCCACGAGCGGCGAAGCAAACGGGGTGGTGCACAGCTATTCCCAGCGGCGACGCCTGGCCACGTTCCGATATCAAGGGCATAAAATCACGTATTCCCATGCCACGAAGACGCTCACCATCGATGGCCAGGAGCATTCGACAGCAGAAGGACCGGTAAGGCTCCTGATCAAGAGGAACGGCGCGGTGGAGCGGATGGACAAATAGCCGAGCGCAGGCGAACCAGTCGGGGAGTATTGTCACTTGACTTAGAAAGCCTTATGAGGGTTCGGCCGACCCTGTCCGGGGCTCGAACACCCCGGCTATTCCTCGGCACGGGCTTCCCAAGCCCCCGGCGGGTCCTCTCGGTCCAGCTGCTCGGCGATTCTGCGCAGGATCGGCAGCTTGGCGTAAGCCGGATCGCCCGGCTGGAGCACGAACGACTCGACCTCCTCTCCGGCCACATCCCACCGCCGCCTCGTGACGCACACGCCCCACTCCCAGACCTCGTCGATTAGTAGCCGGCCGTCTTCGCCCCAAGCCCGCCGCGGCCCGTGGCGGACGCCACGCACGAGCTGGGTCTCGCCCTTCAACTGGCCGGTCGGGTGCCACTCGCGTTGAAGGCCCCACTCGACCCCACCCCGGAACTCGGTTTCTTGAAAAACGCAATTGCCGGGGTCCTCCAGGCGGGCAACGCCCGTGAACGGGGCCCCCCGGTAGTACAAGACCCCATCGTTTCGTGGGCTGTCGTAAGTGAGTTCCTGGTAGTCCACACGCTCCACGGCGTGCCTCCCCCGCCGAACGCCTCAGCTCAGCTGCCGGCTCACCGGGAAAGGCAGGAATGAAGCAAGCCGTTACTAGCGTGGCCGGTTTGCTGAAGCTGATGGTTCGACATCTATACCTATACCTTGAATGTCCCCGCTTTCAGTCCGACAGCGTCGGCGCGGCTCCGGTATGGTTCCTAGCTGAAGTCAAATGGGTTCTTCTCGGCAACAGCCTTGGCCGGCACGGTGGGAGACGGCCTTGGGTCAGACGCTGGCACGGCCGTACCCCTGGACTTGCTTGGGACGAGCGGCAACAACGCGTCGTGCAGCGCCTGATAGGTCATCTCCCAGGGCGTATCCATCTGAAGCTCGAAACGTTGCGGCCGTGATCCCGCCGGCCAGAACGTGTCCTTGTCGTCGGCATCCTCGATACGAAAGGCTAGCCCTTTCCCCTCCTCGATCCGCTTTTGAGCGAAGGCGGCGGCCAGCCCACCCCCCATGTTTTGCGGCGATTCGCGCAGGACTTTCATGGCAACCACGTTGGCAACGGGGATTTGGCCAACGACCTCATTCCCGTGGAGCCATTGAATCTTCCCCTCACATACTCGCAGTGTTTGCGGGAACAGGATGCGCCACATCAACAGCACCGCGGCAAGGGCGACAAGCACCATGCTCAGAACAAACAACACGCCGAAAACAAGGGCCGCTGTCCAAAAGGAGGTTTGCGCGTAGACGAGTCCCCCCACGACAAGACCCAGCACCAAGAGGAAAAACGCGCCCACGAACAACAAGATCGCGGTGCCCCGGTTCGCGCTTCGCTTAACTTGAAGATCCATGACTATCCCCATTGAAAGTTACCGGCAGGCTGCGGATCGGCCACAATACGCACACGAGCTTCGGCATCGCACCTCGACCCGTGGTGTCGAAAGAATCCATGCAAGCCGTGGGGTGTGGTAGCGTGAACGTACCACCGCTTCATACCCCACAACCCCACAGGAGCTTGCACGATGAACAACACCATTCTGGCCATCGATCTGGGCAAATACAAGAGCGTTGCTTGCCTTCTCGATCCGAACAGTGGCGAGTTTCGCTTCAACACCATTGATACTTCCAAGGAGGAGTTGCGATCGCTCCTTGTCCGCGCAGCCTGGTGTCGTCGTCATTGAAGCATGTCTGTTGGCGGGCTGGTTCCACGATCTGTGCCAGGAGCTCGCAAGGGTGTCGAGTCGCGTGACGAAGCGAAGTCGTCCGCAGGCTGGCCGTAACGAATGGGACACGCGAGGGATTTGGTTGTTCGCCGAGGTCATACGTTTTGGGAACCGACGCGTCAGCTCGTAGCTTGTCTTATCCGTAACGAATAGGCGACGCGCGTATTGAGATAACTGGGCCGACGCCATGGCTCCCCGCATCTTGGGATGCCGGGCAACCGCGTCGCAGCTCGCATAGTCGAATGCAACCCAAGGCGACACGTCCAACGGCATCGTGCCAGGATTTCGCGACATCCGTGCCGCGACCGGGGGCTCATTGCCGCCCCCTGGGCCCCCGCTAGCCATCTTCCCTGTTCGCGCGGGAAGATCGGCTAGCGAGGGTTGTAGTTGGCGAATTCTGTTTCT
>DASRSQ010000245.1:0-4388 GCA_035656475.1 Gemmataceae bacterium
GTTGTTCGCCGTCACATTAAAGCACAGGGCCGCGAGACTCCCCGGCAGCAGCCGCCCAGTACGCTGAGAAAGGCTCGCCGGCAGATTTGTAAAGGTGGTGAAGGAGAAAAAATAATACGCAAGACAAACGACCGGCACCAAGCCGGCGGCTTGCGAAAAGCGGTCGCCCGCGAGGGCGTGAACGATCGGTACCGCAAAAAGGGAGATGCCGACCATGACCACGGTCAAAACGCGCGTGAAGTAAGTGAATACAGTGTGATATACCGTATTTGCGTCGCGCTGTGATGCGACCTCAAATTGGAGAACGTTCCAGATGGAACCAAAAGGCACAAGAAGGATCGCGTTGATGCCGAATCCAAACTGGTACGCGAGCGAGTAGCGCCCTACGTCGGCAAAAGGGCAATACATGCGGAGAAAGAATCGGTCGACCTGGTGAAGTAGCATCGCGATCAGGCCGGTTCCGACAAGCGGCCCCCCGAACTTTAGGAGCCGCCAGCAGACGCTAGGAAGAAACGAATAGGGCCCTCGCGTGAGGACGAATATGACGAGTAATGCGGCGGCGTACAGTGCCCCTGTAACAAGATTTGCGATCAGCACGCCTAAAACACCCAGTCCCGCCGCGAGAAACGTTACGTTCAATGTGGCGTTAACCGCGAGCCGCACAAAGGACGTTGCGACGTATCCGATCGACCATTTCTGGACGCGTAGATAGACCTCGAGCAGGCCACTGATCGCTCCCAGCCACAGCGTCGGGAACACCAGGAGAAGAAGGTTGGCTCCTTCTGGGTGCGAATCTCCAAGCGCCATCGCCGCAAGAGGGCCACGTAGAGCCCAAGCCGGTGCAAGAACCAGGATCCCTAGCAGCGCAACGGCTGTCACTCCCGTCCACCAGACGGCATCGCGCTCGCGCTCGTCGGCGGCGGCAAAATGCTGTCGGTTGACAGCTTGCGGCATTGCGCCGTGGGCGACGATAGCAACGAGGGCCGCCGTTAGGTCGAGAATCGCCAGGCATCCGTAGTCTTCGGGAGCGAGGTAATGTGTGTAGACCGGGAGCAGCAACACCGACGCCGCCCGGCTTATCACCGACCCGAGGAAATACGTTCCGGAGTGTCGTAGAAGCTGACGATATGTCGTGTTAAGCGGCACTGTTTTTTTAGAATAGACGATATCGGGCGTAGAGCCGTTCGGGCCGTCGGCAAAGCCTCAGAATGCGTGACGGTTGCCAAGGCTGCCTGAAAGCGGGACCTCATGCTCAACCGTAGGTTGTCCTCTCAAGGAAACGGCGGTACTTTGGACCTTCAGTAGGGAAGCACCCAAAAGGGCGACATAGTAGGGGAGTTCGACTCCTTCAATCGTGACAAACTGTGCGGAAACGGCGAAACCGGCGAGCGAGGCGATTACGCCACGGGCAATACTAAGCGTTGCAGGGTCGAGATGCGGATAGCGATGGGGCTTTCTAGCGATCGGCCAGAGCTTTAACGCGCAGCCACCATAAAAGGACAGCAAAAACAGCAACCCAGGAATGCCCAGTTCGGCCCCCAATTGAAGCCAGAGCGTGTGCGCTTCACGACCTGCACGCACGAGCCGGCTCGAGGCGATACCCGTTCCACCCAAATAACCGTCGACCATCAGTGGAAAATGGTCCAGCCCGACGCCAAACACTGGTCGGTCTTTCATCATTGCGATGCATATCAGCCAGTTGTCAAGCCTGCTGGAGGCTGAGTTGTCGAGGCGATCGCGGTTGTCGAAGCTGCTGAAGAATTCTTTCTGCACACTGGGACCCGCCAGGACAAGGGTCACGATCGCAGCGGCTGCGAAGGTCGCCCAGTGGACGGGCCGCTTCGGCATAACTACAAAAGCCACGGCAAAGGTTACCCCCAAAGCCAGCATCGCACCGCGCGAGAGGCTAAATAGTACGAAGTGCGTCATTAAGATACCGAAACCCCACGCTATTGCCTTTGCCCACAAAGGGCGCGACGCAAGACCAAGAAAGTACGCAAGGCCCAACGAACTGCACATCGTAATGCCGATGCCGTTGTTATCTAGCCCCGCAAAGGCGAATTCCTCAGGGTTGAAGGTGTGTTTGAGGTATTGCAGGTTAAACTCAAAGGCGAGATACCCTTGACTTAAGACAATTGTCCACGCAAGCGACATGATTTGCGATGTGGTGCTGACCAGGGTCAGCCCTACAACGACAGGCAAGAAAATCTTTGACAGGGCCTCCAAGGCAGTAAAGCACACTGACGGATTGTCAGCCAAAAGGCCGCCGAGCAGCATCCAGACCCATAGTCCCATCAACGCAATAAGAATGCCGCGCGCTGCGCCGAGCTTCCAATTGCCAAGCCCGTGCAGCAACCATCCTAGAAGTAAACTAAGGGCTATGATTCGGCTATAGTTTCCGGGCGGAACGGACCAGTCCCACAGTGACGCTGGTTTGATGATTGCGAAGCAAACGTAGGCCAAAAGTCCATACCATGGCTTGACGAGGGCGACGACAGAACCCCCGTAACACATCACATAGGTAAAGATCAGGCCTTTCACGGAAAGGTGTACCTGTCGGCTTGGTGGCGTTTCGTCGCGGTTCGGCCCGCAGGTACGTTGTCAGGGTCTGTCACTCGACAGGGGTTGCCGTAGCGAGCGACGATGGACGTCGTGCGAAAATGCAGTATTGGCCACCCAGGGGGACCGACCGAAACAGCCGTTCGGTGGATCGGAGGAAAGCCAAGCAGCGAGGAAAATAGAAATGGAATGTAGTTTGTTCAACGGAGAAGCCAGAGGTACGTACCAACCCGGCCGCTTCGAGGCAGGAGAGCACGATTGCATCGCGGTCGAACGGTATGCGCTTCATTACGAAGCGTGTCCCAGGGTTCCAAGGATTGTTCTCCCAAAGGGCGAAGACCCCGCCGGGGCGAAGGGAGTGGAACAGCCGTTGAACGATTGAACGGCGGTCGACGACGGGAATGTGATGGAATACGCCGTTGCAGTAAATCAGGTCGAACTGGCCCTCCGGCCAGGCTCCACCGTCGTGCGCGAACCGCGTTCGGTCGTTGCCATAGGTTTGCTCCGCCCGGTCAATCGTCTCGGTGGAGTTGTCGATTCCCAGCAGCCGTGCGTTGGGAAAGGCAGCCAGGAGATGCGGCGCAGTGTGTCCCAACCCACAGCCGAAATCCATGATTTCCCGCACCGAGCCTGGATCGGTGCACATGCGCTGGGTCAGCGCGACCCGTCCCCGGGCATAGAAATCGCGGTCCTCGCCGGTGAGATCGAGTCCGCGCTGGCAAGCGCAGTCGTAGGTCTCTATGTATTGGTCGAATTCGCTCACGTTACTCAAATCGCTTTCGATCGCGCGCGAATCTGGGTTTTCCAGAGTGCGATGATGTTGAGCTGAATGGCGGTGATTACCGCCGTGATGGCCAGCTGGTAAAGGAACAGGCAGGCAATGACTCGCGACCAGTGAAGGGTCACGTGGCCACTCGCGATGTACTGATGCACTCCCGGCCAGACGAGAATGGACCCGCTGAGAACGGCGAAAGCGGAAAGGCCATAAAGGGACCGTTGGGAGAGCAGCTTGTCGGACAGATGGCTCCAAAAGGTCTTGCCGCTGGACTTCCACAGTAAAGACACCAGATGGTCGGCGACGCTGCCCGCAGTGTGCAAGACAAAAGAGCCGCTGAAGAGGAACGACGCCAGCAGGACGCGGTAGATCATCCATTCTTCCAGACGCTGGTTGCGCAGGTAGAATTCGACGGGATAAAGGACCCAGGCGGAACCGACGAGCACACAGAGGAGCGCCAGCAAGGAAAACAATCGGCCAGGTCGATAGAGCAAGAGGGCTTCGAGGATCGACCGAAAGAATCGAACCCCGTCGCGGAGGACACTCAGTTTGCTGCGGCCCACGCGTTCCGCATAGCTCATCGGGATCTCGACAACGTTGAGGCCCGTCATCAAAGCCCGTGCACTCATTGCCGGAGTGAAATGCAGCCCGTCAGGAAGAGGGTAGAGCTGGCCAAGTGCGCTGCGCCGAATCACGCGCATACCGCTCGCCGTGTCTTCGACCGCCCGGCCGCTCAGCACACCCAGCATGAACGCGTAGACACGGTTGCCGATCCTACGGATTCGGGGCATCTGGCTGCCCTCTCCCATACGAGAGCCGAGGACGACCGTGGCGGAGTCATCCTGAATCGCGAGGCACATCTCCGCGAAATAGGTGGGATCGCACGTGCCGTCGGCATCCAGGAACGCGACGAGCTCGCCACTGCCTTTGGCAAAGCCGGCCTTGATCGCAGCGCCATAACCTTTGTTCTGCGGAAAGGTAATCAAGAAGACGCCGGGTTTCCGGGCGGCCATTTCTTGGGCAATCTCGGCGGTGCGGTCGGTGGAACCGTCAT
>DASRSQ010000246.1:0-8498 GCA_035656475.1 Gemmataceae bacterium
CCGATCAGATTCATCAGCAGCATGATCGAGGCCGGGGTCTGCTCGGCCGGCTTGAGCACCACGGCGTTGCCGGCGGCCAGGGCCGGGGCGAGTTTCCAGGTCGCCATCAGCAACGGGAAGTTCCACGGGATGATCTGGCCGACGACGCCTACCGGTTCGTGGCGCGTGTAGCAGAAGAACGGGCCGTCGATCGGGATCGTCTTGCCATGGATCTTGTCGCACCAGCCGGCGTAGTAGCGCAGGCATTTGACGGTAAGCGGCAGGTCGGCGGCGAGCGCGTCCTTGTACGGCTTGCCGTTGTCGAGCGTCTCGAGAGCCGCGAGCGATTCAGCGTTTTTCTCGATCAGGTCGGCGAGCTTGTAGATCAGCCGGCCACGGTCGGACGCGTTCATCTTCGACCAGGGGCCGCTCTCGAATGCCTTGCGGGCGGCCTTCACCGCGAGATCGATGTCGGCTTTATCGCCTTCGGCGACCTGACAGATGGTCTCGCCGGTCGACGGATTGAGCGTCGCGAATGTCTTACCCGAAACGCTGTCGACCCATTTGCCGCCGATGAACATCGGCTCCTGCGGCTTGACCGCGGGAATCTTCGGTATCTTGCGAGTTGATTCGAGCGTGGCTGTTGACATGATGACTCCTTGTGACGAACGATAGGCAACCGGAATGCTTGATGGATACTATATTCAGCAGGTCACATTCGCGTCGCATCACCGGGAAGATCATGATTAGGTATTATGTCGTACTCCTCGCGGCCTGTGTCGTTCAAGGACCGGTATTCGCTCAATCGCCGGAGGCGCCGAAGAAAAAGGTGCTCATCATTGGGCTGGATGGTTGCCGGCCCGACGCGCTGAAGAAGGCCAGGACGCCCAATCTGAACGAGTTGATTCGCAACGGCGCGTTCAGCGACAAGGCGCAGACTTCGGCTCAAACGATCAGCGGCGCCGGCTGGTCGAGCATGCTCTGTGGCGTTTGGCCGGACAAGCACAAGGTTCCGGGTAATGACTTCAAGGCGAACAACTACAAGGAATATCCGCACTTTTTTTGTCGCCTGAAGGAAGCACAGCCCAAGGCAAATACCGTGTCCATCTCGCACTGGGCGCCGATCAACAAGCATATCGTGATGGATTGCGACCTGGTGTCGTCCCCCAAGACTGGCGCCGCCGTTGCCGAGGAGGCGTGCGATGTGCTTCGAAACAAGAACCCCGATGTCGTTTTCACGCACATTGACGACATCGATGGCGCGGGGCACAAGTTTGGCTTCTCTCCCGATGTTCCTCAATACATCCAGGAGATTGAAAAGGCCGACATCCTCATCGGTGTGATGCTCAAGGCGATGCGCAATCGGAAGACATATGCCCAGGAAGACTGGCTCGTGCTCGTCAGTACCGACCACGGGGGCAGCGGCAAAGCGCATGGCAAGAACATTCCCGAGCACCGCACTATTTTTCTGATCGTCAGCGGGCCCTCCGCTATGCAAGGCGCAACCATTGAACCCGCGCCCGGCGTCGTCGACGTTGCCGTCACGGCACTGGTTCACCTGGGAGTTCCCGTTCACGAAAAGTGGAAGCTCGACGGGAAGGCAGTGGGACTGAAAAACAGATAGGTAGCGGCGTAGCAACGGCTGCCACGCCGCAAGCGGCGGACATCACTTTGCTGACGTAATCTCAACCGTGTGCGAACGCGGCTCCAGGGCCGAGCGGATCGCGGCATCCAGCGCCGGCATCTTCTCCATGCGCTCGGCAATCAACTTGTCGCGATGCTTGTTAAAATCCTCCTTGGCCACATCCTTGAAGTCAGGATTCTTCGCGTTGACATTGCGGCCGAGCACCAGCGGGCTGTAGATCTTGTCGTGGTAATAGTTCGTCTTATCATTCACCGCCTTGACGATGTCCTTGACCTGGTCAGCGACCGGGCCGGTCTTGAGGGCCGGTCCAGCCAGGTTGACACCCTTGGCGAGTTCGGCGGCTGTGTAAGTGGCAACCGTCTTGCCCCCGAGTTTCACATCGTACTTGCCATCCTTCAGGCCCTTGACCGTCAGGCCATAGTGGTTCATGTCTTCGAGGATGTTGCTGTACTTGAGAATGCTCGCGGCTTGTTCGGGGAAGAACGGCAGGGCAAAGTCCTTGCGTTCGAAGGTGACGCCGCCGGCGGTTGCCTTGACATTGGAGACGCCGCAGTTCTCCGGTTTGCCAGTGGTGGAATCGGCATTCACGCTGACCTCGGCGGAAGAGACCAGCTTCGGGAAGTTGAGCGCCTTGAGGATTGATGCCGCCATCAGTGCCTGTCCCGGAGGGCCCGGGTGGACGGCATCGCCACCGGTGATGCGCTTCTTTTCGCCCGCTTCGCGGGCCTTGTGAATGACGGCCCAGTAGGGATCGAACTGGTCGGCGAAGGCGCCGTCATTCTTCTTGGCGATTTCCTTGACGCCGTCGCTGAACTGGCGGAGCGTCGCATTGTAGCCTTCGAAGGCGTCGCCGGGGTTGCCTTCAACCGGTTGCGGCGTGATCCAGGCAACGCGGATCTTGGCGGCCTTGGCCTGGTCGGCAATGCCTTGCTGGCCTTTCATGTAAACGTTGAAGTTGCGGTCGACATCGGCCTGCGTGATCTCTTTATCTTTGTTCTTCTTGCCGACCCAGATATAGCTGCCGTCGTTCATGCCGAAATCGACGGTGAGGACGGTGGGCTTGTGCGCGAGGACATCGCGTTTGAAGCGGCCATTGCCACCGGTGGAGCGATCGCCGCCGATGCCGACGTTGCGGAAGACGAGGTTGTACGACGGGAAGCGTGTCTGGCTCCAGAGCTCGAGATAGTTGGAATAGAGCCGCTGCTCGGTGATGCTGTCCCCCATGACGACAACGACGTCGCCTTTCTTGAGGAAGAACCCCTGCGCGGAGGCGAAGGGCGCGACGGCCAGCAACGTGGCAAGGGCGAGCAGAAGGGAGAATCGGCGGAGCATCATGACATGGTCCTCGTTGGTGGGATGGCGACGCAGCTATTGAATCCCAACGCGCGGACCATTGCCAGCAGATTCCGCGAAAAAATCGCGTCTACTGACTTTTCCGTAGCTGGTCGGCAAATTCCGGCACCTCGCTCGTCGCCGTGGCGACAATGCGCTGCAGCAATTCGTCCGGAGGACGATGCACCGGCGCCGGCATCACGCCGAGCGGCGAATCCATGAGGACGTGCGCGAACGTCGGCATCGGCAACCCCTCCGTCTCGCGCAGGCGATGGATTGCGTGGATCTCGACAGGAAAAATGTTGTACGGGCTGCACGAATATTCATGAATATCCGAGTCGCTGGTGCGCACCATGTGATAATCGCAACATTGCTCCAGGATGGACGCCAATCGCGTCGGATCGTTCCACGCGTTGAAGACCTGTTGATAGATGCCGAGCTTGGCCTTCGGATAGTTCTGCCAGTTGATCTCCGTGTTTTTCCAACGCCCATAGAGCGCCAGCAGCAGTGGTTCGAGCGACGTGTGTTGCCAGCCCGAAAAGTTGTAGGGGAAACGAATCATTTCCTCGCTCAGCCAGCGCACGACTCCCATGTCCCCCAGGGTCCATGCCAGGGCGAGTAGTCGGCCGGCTTGATCAATGATGTCGTCGAGTTTGCGGCTTCCCCACTCCTGCCCGATGTGCATGGCCAGGACGTCGTATTGCAGCGAAAGATGGATTTGTTCCCAGCCCTGCGCGCGTCCTTCGAGCACGTCGATGGATCCGATGGTCATGTGTTTCAATGCAAGCCGTTTGACTTCCAGTTGGCACAGAAAGAATCGGCGTGACAACGGAAAATCCCGCAGGAACCGCTCCAGCATCTTGCGGCGGATTTCCGCGGTGGCGGCGACAGGCTCGGTGTGCAACTCGCGCATGTTGGTGCATTGAAGCTTTTTGTCGATTGCTTCAAGATCCTTCTGAAAGCTCGGCTCCATGTCGACGAGCCACTTCTTGTGGTTCTTGACATAGTTCTTGACAAGATTGAGCTTCGGCTTGACGTTGCCTCCGGTCTTGATGAATTGCAACGGAGTTTCGTGAACCGCAAACAGCTTTTCGCTCCACGGCCCAAGCAGCTCGCGCGTGTGCGCAAACACGGATGCCGGCTGGATGATGTGCAGATAGCTATCGGTGCCTTCGTAGGGCAGTAGCGACATCACCTGCAGGTCGGCCGGCAGCACCTTGGCGAGCGCGAAATAGATGTCGTGCAAGCAGGGCTCGTCGTCCTTGATGCGAATGCGATAGCGTGAGCCGACGCCGTTGTGTTGCAGGATGATCTTTTTGGGGAAGCCGTTGTTCGGGTCCTCCTCCTCGATCATCCCTTTGACGCCATGCGGGTAGAGGTGTTGCCAAACGATGTTGAGCGCGTCGGCAGGATGAAAACGCCAGTCGGTATAGATAGCGCCCGGGCAGTCGATGAGCGCGCCCGCGAAGCTGAAGGCGAGATCGTCGGGATGCTCGGGGAACTTCGCCAACGCTTCGTCGGTTGCGCCGAGCAGCTTCAGAGCTTCGACGATCTTGATTGATTCGGGGACAGACATGGCGGACTCCGTTTGGGAGTCCCTATTGGAAGGATTGCGATAGCAATTGGCAAGCGAATTCGAGGCCTGGCGAGCCGTGCCGCGGCCAATGGATACGGAACCGCTTACTAGCTAACGTGCGCGGCTCGGACAGATCATGCCGCTTGCAATGGCGCAGCGTGCGCCCTTGAGATTACTCGCGCAACGCAGGAGCGTCGCGAAGAGGTGCGGTCCCACGCGCAGCGTGGCACCGAGGAGACGCGATACTATTGCACCGAGGAGACGCGATACTATTTGCGCTTCTTGTTCTGCTTGCGCGCCTTCTTGCGCTCTTCCGCGCGCTCCTTCGGCGTCTTGCGATGGCCGGTGCCGATCTTCGTCTTGGGCATCATCCCGCCGGGGCTGAGCATGCCGGATTTGCCCATGCCCATCAGCATCTTCATGCGGTCGAACAGCGACATGTTCGCGATCTGCCGCATGATGACGCGGACTTGCTGGAATTGATTCAGGAATTGCTTGATGTCGTGCGGTTCCGTACCGCTGCCGGCGGCGATGCGGCGACGCCGGCTGAGATCGATGATGTCGGGATACTTCCGCTCCTCCTTCGTCATCGCGTCGATCATGCCCTGGATGCGCTTGACCGCAACATCGGGATCCTCATCGTCCGGGATCAGCTCGCCCATGCCGGGCATGTTGGCCATGATGTCCTTCATGCCACCCATCTTGGCCATCTGCGAGAACTGTTTGCGGAAATCGTCGAGGTTGAAATCCCCTTTCTCGAGCTTCTTGCGTTGCGTCTCGATTTCTTCCGCGGTGAGGTCCGCCTGGACCTGCTGCACCTTGCGAATGATCGCGCCGACGTCCCCCTGGCCCATGATGCGCTGAGCCATGCCTTCGGGGACGAACTCTTCGAGGTTGTTGAGCTTCTCGCCGACGCCGCACAGCTTGATCGGTACGCCGGTGACATGGCGAATCGACAGCGCCGCGCCGCCGCGGGCGTCGCCGTCGAGCTTCGTGAGGATGACGCCGTTGAGATCGAGCGCGTCGTTGAAGGCCTTCGCGCTATTGACGGCGTCCTGGCCGGTCATGGCGTCGCAGACAAAGAAGACGTCATCCGGCCGGACGAGCTTGTCGATCTGCTTCAACTCTTCCATCGGCATCTCGGCGACGTGCAGTCGGCCCGCGGTGTCGAGGATGATGACGTCGTTGCCCGCGTTGCGAGCCTGGGCGACGGCCTTCTGGCAAACGCTGATCGGATTGGGCCCGCCGCCGCCGGGTTGGGCCGCGCCTTCGCTGTAGACCGGAATGCCGAGCTGTTCGCCGAGCGTCTTGAGCTGTTCGACGGCAGCGGGGCGCTGCAAGTCGGCGGCGACCATGATCGGCTTCTTGTTGAAGCGATCGCGCAGCATCATCGCGAGCTTGCCGCAGGTCGTCGTCTTGCCGGAGCCTTGCAAACCGCACAGCATCAGGACGGTGGGACGGTCTTTCGCAAAGTGGAACGGCGGCTCGGGACGCTCGGACTCGCCCTTCATCAGGCGGACGAGTTCCTGGTAGATGATGTTGACGATCTGCTCGCTCGGGTCGATCGAGCGGAGCACCTGCTGGCCGACGGCCGCCGTCTTGACGCGTTCGATGAATTCGTTGGCGACGTTGAAGTTGACGTCGGCCTCGAGCAGGGCGGTGCGAACCTGGCGCAAGCCTTCCTGAACGTTGGCCTCGGTGATGCGGCCCTTGCCGCGCATGTTTTTGATGGCATCGGAGATGCCGCGCATGACGCCTTCGAACATGGCACGAATTCCGTCAGGATGGATTGGCTCACCTAGGTGGAGCGCAAGCGATCATTATAGAATCTGGGGCCTCATCCCACAACAGGACGGCATGCGACGTGAATCTCTCGGCAAAAGCCGCAGCTTCGCGAGACGATTTTGCAATTCTTCGTGCGGGTCGGCGGCGCATTGACTATACTAAATCTCAATCCGCCGAACTTACCCGCCTGCCATGCATTTTCGTTCAAGGAGACTCTTCGATGAATCGTTTCTGGGTCGGCCTGGCCTCGTTCGCTCTGCTTTGCGCCACCGTCGTCTGGGCACAGACGCCGTCGGAGTTCAAGGGACACGATGGCCTCATCCACTGTGTCGCGATGTCCCCCGATGGCTCGATGCTCGCCACCGCCAGCGTCGACGGTACCGTCAAGATCTGGGACTTCGCGAAGGGCAAAGAAAGCCAGATCCTAAAAGGTCACACCGGCCCCGTCAATACCGTCGCCTTCAACAAGGATGGCTCCATCGTCGCCTCCGGCGGCGCCGACAAGATCATTCGCTTCTGGAACCCCAAGGACGGCAAGAGCGTCAAGGAACTCAAGGGGCACACCGATGGCGTCATGTGCGTCGTCTTCAGCCCCGATGGCGCCCTCCTCGCGTCTGCGGGTTCCGACAAAACGGTCCGCCTCTGGGACGTCAAGGATGCCAAGGAACTCAAGAACCTCGGCGCATACGAGGGATCTGTCTACAGCGTCTCCTTTAACGCCGATGGCACCGAACTCGCTTCCGCTGGCCTGGACGGCATTGTCAAGATCTGGGATGTCAAGGGCATGAAGGAAATCAAAGCCCTTAAGGTGGACCTGCCCAAGCCTGTGGTCAAGAAGGAACCGCCGAAAGAGGAGCCCAAGAAGGACGCCGCCAAGGACAAGAAAGACAAAAAAGGCAAGAAGGATATGGGCAAGAAGGAACAACCCAAGGAAATCCGCGATGCCTTCAACGTCGTTGTCTTTACCCCCGATGGCAAGCAAATCCTGACCGTCGGCGTTGACAAATACCTCCGCTACTGGAACCTCGCCGACGGCAAGGAGACCAAGAAGATCGGCCCCACCAAGGACTGGATCAACGGCCTGGCAGTCTCGCGCGATGGCAAAAAAGTCCTCACCGCAGGCTACGGCGGCAGCCTACGCGTCTACGACATCGCCACCGGCAACAAGATCTTCGACGACGAGACCAACAAGCTCAACCGCAAAAGGAATATCACCTACAGCGCCATCTTCAGCGCTGACGGGAATGCCATCATCACCGGTCAGCACGACCTCGATTCCCAAAAAGGCGTCGCCAAGGTGATCCCGATCAAGTAGAGCAGTTAGCAGACAGCCGGTAGCAGGTAGCCAAACGGGTTTCTGGCTATCTGCTACCGGCTGTCTGCTGCCTGCTCTTTCCAGCCTGTACTTTCGCCGCGCACGGCGTAATCTTTCTTAAGCCTTCGTCAACCTCCCATGTGGTGCGCGGCCATTTATGACAGCTCGTGCGGCCTATTCGGTCTACTGGCAGGACGGCATGCTGATGTGGCCACATCACATGCAGCAAGAAGAGCGCTTCCACACCGACCGCATCCGCATCACCCATCGCTGGAACGTCAACTTTAACTGGGGCCTGCGCGAAATCGAGTGGGACGCCGACGCCATGCAGAACGGCCGGCTTGAGATCACTCGCCTGCGCGCCCGCCTGCGCGACGGCACCCTCGTCGAGGTTCCCGATGACGGCCGCTTGCCGACGCTCGAACTGGCCGAGGCGATGCTCGGCAAGGACCAGGTCACCGTCTACGTCGGCGTGGCCATCTTGAATGAAAAGGGAGCCAACGTCGCGGGCGCTCCGGAGCAGAATGGCGAATCCGCCGACACGACGCGCTATCGCATGGAGCGCTTCGAGGTGTTCGATGAGAACGACGGCGCTGACCCGCAGACGCTCGAGTTCCGCACGCTCAATCTCAAACTGCTAGTCGACACGCAGGATCTTGCCGGCTACGAGGTGCTCGAGATCGCTCGCTTCGACAAGAGCACCGGCATCCCCGGGCTTGACATCAACTACATCCCGCCGTTGCTGGCGTGCGATTCGTGGAAGCCGCTTGCCGACGATATTTTGCAATATCTGTTTCACCACGTCGGCAGCCGGATGGAACAGCTCGCCGACAAGACGCTTACGCGCGGCATCACCTTCGAGACCC
>DASRSQ010000247.1:0-8970 GCA_035656475.1 Gemmataceae bacterium
TCGGGCGTGACTTCGTGAAACGATCCCAGGCCAAAGACACGGTGTCCATCAGGGCATGTGGCGAATTTGCCCTCCTGCTGGAACGTGAAGCGGTGCTCGCCGCCAACGCGGGCGATGCTCCCCGCGCCGTGGCCCTGCGCAAGGAAGCAGCCGCCACCATCGAGGACGCGCTCACCTACTGCGATAAGCACAAGATCGCCCCAAACCGCACGCTCAGCCTCCACGCCATGGCCGCCGAGATGAAGTACCAGGCCGATGGCAATCGCCAGGCCATCGCTCCTCATCTCAACCTGTTGCTGGATTCCAAGCAGCCCAAGATGCAGGCGGTGGCCTACCTCCTCCAGGGCGTGATCGACGAAAAGGAAGGTCGCCTGGAGAAGGCTCGCGAAAATATCGAGAAGAGTCTCGCCGGCGGCAATCCTGATCTCGTCCTTCGCGCCCACATGATTTTGACCAACGTGTATCTCGGCCTTGACCAACCTGGCAAGGCTCTGACCAGCCTGGAATTCCTGGATCGCATCTACGAACGCTTCGACGATTTGACGCCCCAGGAACGCGCCTGGACCCGGCAGTTCCTCGGCACCCCCGATGACCTGGCAATTCTCGAGATCACCGCCAACCTCGGAGCGGCCCTCAACGACCTGCGCAAGTTCACCCGCGATAACCCCGGCAAACAGGTACCGCCCAGCCTGCTCGTACCCTACGAAAAGTCCGTCGCGCTCGTCCTCAAAAAGCTCCCGCCCCAGAAAAAGCAGAACCTGCAGGCCCGTGTCGCGATCATCCGCTATCTCGGGGCTACCAACCAGTTCCCGCGCGCCGAGGAAGAGCTGGCCTCCGCCTACACAGACCATCCCGGCAGCACCGCGCTCCTGCAACTCGACATCTCCCTGGTCCTTGACTCCGCTCGCGCCAAGGCCAATGGCAAACTCTCCAAGGAAGACGAGAAAGCCCTGACCGCCAAGATCGATCAGAAAATCCAGGACTTCATCAAGCAATTCCCGGACGACCGCGCTCCCAAGCTCCTCTGGGTTCTTTGGCTCCATCGCACCGGCCGCAACGATGAGGCCATCGCGTATCTCGATAGCCCGGCTCGCTTCCCCGGCGCCCGCGATGAAGCGTACAACCGCATGATGAGCACGCTCCTGATCGCCAAGGGCAATCGCGAGGAAGCGTCGAAGCTCCTGCAAGCGATGCCGCAAAATCCGCTCATTGATGCCATGATCATTCAGATTTCCGACGCCGGCAAGGATCGGCGAAAGTCGCTGCAGGAGGCAATGTCGCGCCACGTCAGCAACGGAATCTTCCGCATCTGGAACGCCGAGCTGGCCATGGAAGACAAGAAATACGCCGACGCCGCCCGCACGTACCTGAGCGCCCTGGATTACACCCAGGTGAAGTCGGCCGCCCAGACCGGACTGCAACGTTCGCTGCTGGCCCTGGCCAGCGATCACCCGTCGGACGCGAAGAAGCTGGTCGAGGAGATGCTGAAGGACCATCCGGACGAGCCGCACCTGCTGCTGCCGCTCGCTGTCGCCTGTCTCAACCTCGACGAGGTCGGCAAGGTCGGCGACGAGTGGACGACGAACCCCACCATGGCCGCCGCCCTGAATTCTTGGGAACACGCGTTCCTGAAAGCCGATGGCTCACCGCAGGCCGCCATTATCACGCAGGCGGAGTTGTGGGCGCGCTCAAACCATCCCGATATTGCACGCACCGAAATCCTCCGCGCCATGAAACAGAATCCCACCAGCCCCACTCCCCTATTGCTCGCCATTCGACTGAATCTTGGGAACGGCTCCAAGGACCGCGTCGCCGAGGCCAAGGACTACCTCAAGAAGCTCAAAGAAATCGCTCCCGCCGCCGAGTCCACGCTACTCGCCGAAGCCCAGGTCGAGGAAGCCGAAGGCCGCACCGATTCGGCCATCGCCATGCTGCAGAAGGTGCTCGACAAGCACCCGCAGGAAGCGTCGGCTTACGCACTACTCGTAAACTTGTTGACCAAGCAGAAGAAGTCCGACAAGGCCCTGCAATGGTCGGAAGTTTGGCTCGAAAAGATGCCGACGAATCTCGATGCTGCCGTCAGCGTCGTCATTCAGCAAACGCTGGCGAAGAAGCTGGATGCCGCCCGCAAGACCGCGGATCGCTTCGTCGAGGATCGCATCAAGGAAGCGGCCAAACGGCTCGCCGAGCGCAAGCAATCCGACGACAAGGACCAGGCCAAGAAGAACCAGGCGATCCTGGACGATCTGCGCTGGTCGTATGAATTCCGCTTCGCCGCCGCCTTCAAGGCGGCCGAGGAGCTTGGCGAATCCGAAAGCCGTGTCAACCGCTTGCTCAAACAGAAGCCCGATCAGGTCCAGGCATTGATGCTTCTCGGGGAAATCGACCTGACGCGAAAGGACTGGAAAGGTTGCGTCAGCGTTTACAACAAGGTCCTGGAAAAAGAACCTTCACGGTTCGACGCAGGCAATAACCTTGCCTGGATCCTGGCCACCCAGATGAAGCAGCCACTTAAGGGGCTGGAACTTCTTCGCTCCGTCAGCAAGGGTCGCTTCAGCGGCAAGAGTTTGCCAGGCGATCGGCTCCATCCGGAGGTGCTCGACACGCTCGGCACGATCTATCAGATCCTCTATCCCACCGCGGGCGATCTGCACCAGGAAATGAGCGAGACCTTCAACGCCGGCGTAAAACGCTATCCCCGCGACGCCCGCTTGTACTTCTACCTCGGCCTGGCCTACGAAGGTTTGAAGGATAACGCGAAGGCCGCACAGATGTACGAATCGGCCATCGCCGTGGCCGGCGATGCAGAAAATCGTACGATTTCGCAAGCCCAGCGAGAGCAGGTCATCCGCGACGCCAACGCTGCCAGAAAACGGCTGCCGACGAAGTGACAAGGAAAATGTTGATTTTGTGAAAAATTAAGGGAACGAATATTGGCTATTCGCAGTCAATATCTAAGTTGCGAAAAGTGCGCATTTTTCCTTGACTTAATATCTGAACGTGCGACGATATCTCTCCCCGGCAGGGAATTCGCGACGGGAGCCCACATGATCCGCATCCGAGAGTGGCGCTTAGGCGGAATCACATTACGTCTGATGGCGGTTCTCACCGCCCTGTATTTCGCGCAAGCTTCTGCCAGCGCGTCTCTAATCACGCTTACCGGCGTGCACACCCTGGACTTTGACCACTCCAGTGGCCAGACTGTTCCGCAATACCTGAATAGCGTGCTTGGCGGGGTCGCCAGTATTTCAGGCTATTACGCGTGGGGTAATGGCTACGCCGGCGAGGGATACGTGGTGGGGAAGACGTTGGCCGACGGAGTAGGTGATTACCTGCGCACTGACCAGTCCGGGGACGGCCGTGCGTTCACCATCACGTTTTCCCAGCCGATCTACGGGATCAGCTTCGCCTTCGAGATTTTCCCTGACGCCAATGCCCCCACTAGCAGCGTGCCCATGAGCCAGTGGCCGGATTTCACGTTCAATGCCTATTCAGGTTCGGATCTGGTGGAGCACTTTTACACGCAGGGCCAAATCCCCAGTGGTTCTTCGGCGAACAACACCCATGAGACGGCGCCGCAGCTGTTGAGTTCTGCCTCGTTCACGTTCCCGAATGGCGTCACCAGGCTCGATTTCATCGATTGGCCGCCGACGATTGGCATTGACGATGTGAGTCTAAACTTCGATCCGCCGTCGTCGGTGCCGGAGCCGGCGACGTTCGTGTTGTTCGCGACCATGCTCGGCGGGCTGGGTGTCTGCCTGCGGAAACGCGGACGGTGCCCTGTGCCCTGGGATTAGGCGAGGCGTCTGGTCGTAAGATCCGGGTCGATAAGCTGTTCCAGTTTTTTTGAAAAAACCATGGAACAAAGAACGCTCGATAGCGTCTAACTCTTAACTTTTTTCCCCCGATGGCAGGTGGCCACTATGAATCGCACATTGGCAGTCGTGTTTGTCTCGCTTTTTTTTGCTGCCACCGCCAGGGCGGACCTCATTTTGAGCGAAACAGGTTCGACGCATCCCCAACATGCCCCAGCAGGGAGCGGAACAGATGCGATCGTGAGTGTAGCGGTGTTTGACCGCACGAACGGCGTCCCCGGGGATAGCTATCACACAGGCATCGCCAACTTTGATAGCACACTAAATGCCAGTTTCACTCATGGTGCTTCAGGTACTGCGTCGAACCAGTCCTATCTGTATCTCTATCAAATAACCAATATGAGCAATGGTTATCAGGTGACTAACGTTAATCTTCCGGCATTTCTTCCTGGCATCATTGCAGGGATTTTGCCCAACAATTTCACCTTCAGCCCTTCTCCAATTGTTCCCGGTGCTGCGCCAGGGGACCAAGCGGTATTCGTTACCGGAGCCACCACACTGTCGAATTCTGGATCTGGCTTGCAGGCGCCGTTTTTGGTAGATCTCACTTCTCCAAATGTTCTGGGAGTTGATTTCATTTCAGGCACGCAGCTGAATCCAGGGGTCACGTCAGTCATTATTGGGTTCACATCCGACCTTCCTCCAAATTCCTCGGCCACGGTGGGTGTGCTTACTAATGCCTCAAGCGGTGGGGCGACCGCTGACGGTACATTGCCTTCTAACGGCCCTTCCACCGTACCCGAGCCTGCTTCGTTCGCAATCTGGGGTGGCCTCGTTGCGGCTGGCGCATGGTATGGTCGGCGTCGTCTGAAACTACAGCAAAAGTGAAATCGCCTTTTTCATCAATCACAGGGGAGCCACGCGGCGAGCCCCCCTTTGCTTTTCGGTCCAGCCGTTATTCTTGGGGTCACGGCCACGCAATCGGACTCACGATGGGCAAGTTTTACCTCGCCTTCTTTTTGCTGTGTCTCTTTCCCATCTCGTCATTTGCTCAGCAGCCCTGGGCCAACAAGCTCTTCGGCGGCGTCGTGACGCACGACTTCGGCCCCGTCCAGCGCGGCGCTGAGCTCAAGCATCAGTTCAAGCTCACCAATATCTACCAGGTCCCGCTCGAGATCACGCGCCTTGATCCCTCGTGCGATTGCTTGACCGTGCAGGCCACCACGCGAAGGCTGCAGCCAAAAGAGACTGCCATCATCACGCTCATCATGCAGACGAAGGGTTTCAGCGGGCCGGGTACGTCCTCGGTTCGCCTGGAGGTGAGCGGTGGGCCGAAGTTTCAGTCGGCGACCAAGTTGTCGGTGTCCGCGAACTCGCGCAGTGAAGTGACGCTCACACCGGCTGCCATTGATTTCGGCAATCTGCAGCGTGGTCAGAATGCCGTCAAGCATATCGACATCGAATACACGGGCACGGCCCGCATCAAGGAGATCGTGCCCAACAACTCTCTGCCTTGCGAGCTCAAGACCATTGCGTTGCCAACGACGGGAGCGAAGGGATTTCGGCTCGTGGCCACTTTCAAACCCAGCACCCCGGTTGGGGCGTTCAGCCACGAAGTATTCCTCAAGCTGGATGACCAGGCGAAAACGGTGCTGACCTTCAAGGTGACCGGAAATGTTCAGGGCAAGCTCACCGCGTCGGTCAATCCGCTGGTTTTCGCCAGCGCGAAGGTTGGCGAGGCCGAGTCGAAAAAAATCATCCTCCGCGGCGTCCAGCCGTTCCGGATCGTCGGCGTGGATGGCCTTGACGACGGCATCACCGTCGACATGCCGAAGGACGCCGCTGCCACGCAGCTGCTCACCGTGAACTTGCGCCCCACCAAGAGCGGCGAGATCCATCGCAAGTTGACAATCCGCACCGATCTGGATAACGAGTCCATCGAACTCGTCGTCGATGCCAGCGTCGCCAAGTGATTGATGAATCGGTGGTCAGATCGGCCAATGTTCGAACGATGAGCCGTTTGGCCAGCTGACGCTGAACGCGTTATGCCAGGTGGGGTTGGCCGGCGCGAGCGCGATATCCCTTTCAGGTCACGCGCCTCCTTCGGCGCTTTCGGTGACGAGGATCGCCTTGCCGCACCTGGGGCATTTGACCATTTTTCCGACTAGCCCTGGCTTGACGGTGAGCTTTTTCCTGCAATCGGGACATGGAAAGCCAACCGGCTGCGGTGCTTCGGCGGGCTCGGATGCTTTTACCCTATTACGCCGGGCGCCCCGCCACAGATAAATCGAAAGGCCGATCATCGCGAGCAGCGTGAAGGCGAGGATAAGTCCGATCATGATCAACAGCGAGGTGTGGCCTCCCATTGCTGGGCGATCGGGCGTGGGTGTCGGTGGCGGGTCCGACACTGGAAGGGGAACATTCTCCGCAATCGCAATCCCGCTGATTTTGTCGGAGCGCAGATCAAGGCGCGGAAAGCGGATGTCCACGGGCACATGTTGCCAGCCGGTGGCACAGAGTGCTTGCACCGCGATTACGTCCTCGCGTCCCAGGTCATAGCGCGCAATCTCGTAAAACGGCACACTTCCTTCCTGGACCTGGTAGGTAAGCAGCTTGTCGGTTCGGACCATCCGCAGTTGTCCTTTTGTTTCCTTCTCATTGCCACGCGCGACGACGAGGCCGCGAAAGTTGTCGCCAATGATATAGTTGGCGCCGAAAATATCTTCGTTTGGCCGACGAAGGCGATCCATGCGCGCCTTGCGGTCATCGGGTGAATCCAGCACGATTTGCAGCACCGCGCCGGCCCCGAGCTTGGGTGGCGGATTGGGCAAGTCAAGCAGTTCATAGTCGAGAGTGATGACGAAATCGCCGTGCAGCCGATATCGCGATTCGATGCCCACGTCTCCGGCATACGGTCGGTCGGCGGGGACATTGAAGCGCAGCCCTCCCGGCTGCACCGCGGCCATTGCCTCCGCCTCGGGCCGGACAAACTGCAGCATCGGGTTCTTGGCGATTCCCTCGGGGAACTGAATCTCCTTGCGCCGAGCGTTGTCCGCGATCTTATCTTGCAACGGGCCCGATTTATTGGAGATGGTGCTCGCACGAACTTCGAGGCGTGAGAAGCGGATGTCAACAGCCACGGGTTGCCAGCTGGTGATGCACACGGCCTGCACCGCGACGACATCGGCGCGGCCGATATCCTTGGTCGCGATCTCGCGAAACTCGCCGCCGCCTTCCTGGACCTGGCAGGAGAGCATCTCGCCCGTTCGCACCAGGCGCAGACGCCCTTTGGTTTCTTTGAGATCAGCCAGGGGCGACGCGAATCCTTTGTAATTCGTTTTCCCGTTGGTGCCTGCCGTGACCATCTCGGCGTGGAAGCGTGATCCGGTAGCCCTGTTTGCCCGCCCTAGCCGGATGTTCAAATCGTTGGGCGAATCCACCGCGATTTGCAAGAAAGCGCCGACGACGTATTTCGGTCCCGGATCGGGCAAGGCCAGCAATTCATAGTCGAGCGTGATCTCGAAGTCGCCGCTCAATCGCAACCGCGATTCAAGCCCCTCATTGCCCGGATTCTTGCGACCGGCGGGGACGTTGAAGCGCAAGCCCTGGGGCTCAACCGAAGCCACGGTGTTGACACCCGGACCGAAAAGGCACAGCGACGGCTCCTTGACTCCTCCGCCGAATGAAAACTCCACGCGCTCGGCCAACGCCACCTTCGCCGGAGGCGCCGTTTTTGCATCTTTCGGATCATTGGCGACGTCCTGGGCCGCCGCAATGTCCGCAAGCGGCGAGCCGAGAAGCAAAGGCAGCAGGGTCATCGTGACTCGGGTCATGTGCGTATCTCCACGAGCGGCGTCGTGCACAGTTCGCGTTTCGAACGCAAGTGCCGCCGCGTTCAGTCTCTACCAGGCATTGTCACCAACCAGATTTAGTGCCAATTTGGGGTCGAACGGGTTCCATTTTTTCCACGAAAACGGACGGACAAATGCGACGGGTGCGATGGGTTGCCTGCCAGATGAATTGGCTGGCCGAACCGATGCCAGAGAGGTTTGCAAGAGCTGGCCCGAACAACTAATCTTCGGTCAGCAAATACACTGCAAACGAAGCCAGCCAGTGCTCACCGGCGTAGTCGCCGCTTGCGACGTGGCGCAGGGCCGCGTCGGCGTGCCGCTGCGCGGACACGCTCAAAACCGTTCGCATCGCATCGTCCTTCGCGAGATGCCGTGCGATGCCACGCATGCACCAGGCCCGGCTCAGATTGAGGCCGTCCAGGTGCACGATCTGCGGGTCGCTGCGATCGGTCACTGTCGCCGGCGTGAGCAGAGTCTTCGGTTCTCCCTTCGCAAGGCCGGGCAGATAACGCTTGAGCCAGTCGCGATACTCCGCCGTTGGCAGCACGCGCCCCATCAGCTCCGCCTCCATCAGGCTTGGCGAAAAGAAGTCGGCGCCGTCTGGCTCCCAGCGCGCCGGCGCGTCCGCATCCTTGCCGTAGTAATCGCGAGCGCGCCGCTCGACCAGCTCGCGCAGCTCCTTGTGCTTGATCGCCACCGCATAGTCATGCGCGAAGGCCAGGCCGAAGGCCGTGTTCGGATGGACGCCGCTGCGGATCGGATACGTCTGCTTCGGCAGGAACGCGAGATAACGCGCGACGATCACGTCGCTCAGCGGTTGCAAATTCTTCGACCATGTCTTCGCGTCCGGATCGTCCCAGCGGTGCAATTCCTCGGCGAGCTTGAGCAGCCAGGCCCAGCCGTAGGTACGCTCAAACGATTGGCGATTGGGTTGCTTGAAGTAGTCGGCCTCCGCTTGCAGGTTCTTTGCGGTCAGATGTTCGCCGAGCACCTTGCGAATTTCCTGTTTCTCGGGCAGATCAGGAAAGCGCCGCAGCACGCGCACCAGCATCCAGTGGCCATGGACGGACGAATGCCAGTCGAAGCTGCCGTAGAACGCAGGATGAAAGTCGCGCGGGCTCTTGATGTCGGCTTTGTCGTTGAGGACGGTTCCAGGCTTGTTGGGAAATTCGCGTTCGATTCCCTTGAGGGCAAGCTTGCCGAATGCGGAGGCCTGTTCTTGGGTCAACGATTTTTTGCCCTGGCAGAACGCAGGAAGCGCGGCCGAGAGGAATATTGCAGCAATGATGAGGTACTTCATGGCA
>DASRSQ010000248.1:0-9164 GCA_035656475.1 Gemmataceae bacterium
GCCATTCGCATCCCGAATGACGCGCCCCACTGTCCTGTGGGCGCGCTCAATGTTCGGCGGGTCGGCGGTCAGCCAGCGCTGGCACGCGTGAGAATTGGCGACGATAGCCGCGAGAGGCTGATTGACCTCATGCGCGATGGAAGCCGAAAGTTCTGCCAAGCTGGCGGCCTGGCTCGCGCGGGCGAGTCTCTCATGCGCCAGCCGCAATTCCTCCTGCGCCCGGACTTCGCCGTCGATATCCAGGCAGATTACATTCCACTGCACAATCGCGCCGTCTGCATTGCGCATTGGACCAGCCCGTGTTTCGACCCAGCGGTACTCACCGTCGGAGCGCCGCAGGCGGTGTCGCCGCGCATATGGCTCACCGGTCGCCAAGCAATGAGCATATTGCTCCTTGACGGCTGCGAGGTCGTCGGGATGAACGCCAGCGTCAAGCGTCCCGCCAAGCCGGGACTTCCCCGATCCGTCCAATTCTTCCAGATTATAGCCGAGGAATTCACGAAGTTGCCGACTGCGATAGACGGGTTCGCCGTTCGGAGAAGCGCAATCAATCATCGCCGGCAACGTTTCAACCAGCTGCCAGAGAAATCGCTCCCGCTCACGCAATGCCTCCTCGGCGATCTTCCGCTCCGTGATATCAATGAAACCGACCAGGCTCTTATCGGCAACGGCATCGGGGCGAGCCGTCGTGAAAAGGACATCGATCACTCGACCATCCATTCGTGCGACTTTGGTTTCCTCCTGGAAGATCTCCTCACCCCGATAACGGGCCTCAATCGAACGTCGAATCGTGGCAAGGCCGGGCTGCCAGTAACGTGCGATCGAACCGCGCATGCTCTCTACATCTTCCGCACCGAACATGTCGAGGAGATGCCGGTTGGCTTCTTCCACCTCGAGAGCGTCAATCGCACGTTGCAAAACTTCGGGATGGTCATCGATGTAGGGTCGCAAGTCAGCAATACCCTGTGCTCGTAATTCCTTGAACAAGGGGATGAGATTTCCTGCATCGATCTGCGTCAATCCGATCGGCATGTAGTGAAACAGGTCGCGGTATCTGCGTTCACTCCGTTGGAGAGCCTCCTGCGCCTTAACCAGATCGTCGATATCAACGCTGACGCCATACCACTGCAGAATATTTCCCGCCTCGTCGCGAAGAGGCTCCGCTCGGGTTTCAGTCCAGCGATAGCTGCCGTCCGCGCGCAGCTGTCGATATTGCCGAACGTAAGGAACGCCTGTGGTGAAGGAGTGATTTGCCGCCTGTCGTGCCGCCGCGACATCGTCTGGATGGATGACACTGAGCGATGGTGACCCGTCTGGTGCGGTAATATCCTCAAGCGTCGCACCGGTCACTTCCCTGAATCTCTTGTTGACGGATGTTGGCGTTCCGCTTGGCGTCGCACTCCAGATCAATGCCGGAACTGTATCGATTAGTTGCTTGAGTTCTCTTTCACGCTGGGCCAGAGCGGCCTGCACCCGCACTTCTTCGTCCACATCATGGCAGAGCCCGTACCATTGTAGGATTTGCCCGTTCTGATCGCGCAACGGCTCTGCACGGCTCGACATCCAGCGAAAATCGCCATCAACATGCCTCAGACGGTATCGCATGGAGAATGGCTCACCTGTGGCCAGAGACCGACCAAGGGACGAGCTGAATCTTTCAGCGTCCTCCGGATGGATCGTGGTCAGGAGCATGTCCAGACGGCTCATGCCCGGCTTGTCCAGATCAATGACGTCCATGCCCAAGAAATCGATCATCCGGTTGTTGAAGAAGATCGGTTCTCCATCCGGCCTGAGCCGCCAGAGGTGACTGGGAACCATGTTCACCAACTGAGAGAGCTCTCGTTCGCGATAACGCAACGCTTCTTCAGCTCGCTTCTTATCTTCGATGTCGATCATGGTGCCGTGCCAGCCGCCCTGGCCGTTCTTGTCGTCTCCGACAGATCGCAATCCAAACGACCAGAACCAGCGATAAACGCCATCCGATCGACGAAGCCGATACTCTGAGTCGAAAGGAAGACCGCTGATGAGGGAAGCACGTCGTGTTTCAAGGACACGCTCATAATCCTCGGGGTGGATGACGTCCCGCCATCCCGCTCCATCCAGCTCCTGAAAGAGCGCTCGATTCACAGGAGGGCGGCCCATGTAGAGGAAAGTGCCGACATTTACGTGCGTGACGCGACCATCGGGTGTTGCTGACCAAGTGTAGGCTGGCATACTTCCGATAATTCGCATCGCCTCATTCGCATCGGATTCCCGGACATTCGCCCCAAGCGCTTGCAGGAGTTCGCCGGTACAGAGGGCCAACGCAAACACCGCCGTCCAGGAGAACCAGACATCTCCTGCACCGTCCGCCGCGAAGAGGCCGACGATAATGCAAACGAGCAATCCGAACACCCAGACACCCCGGAGCCGCAAGGTGGCGCGGCGTCCAACGCAGATCTGCAGTACGACGATGGGAGCAACGAGACCTACAGGCGATGCGCTCGCTATCGACAGGGCTGATCCGATAGCGACAGCCGTTACAGCCAAGGCGGCACGAGATCGATTGAATTCAGTTGTCATGAAAGCCGCCCTTCAGCACAAACACGGCGTGAGATCGACAGCAACTGATTTACCACCTTTCCGGGCAATTCCATCGATCGAATCGCCTTCCCTTTCTTACCTCCATCCCCCTCCGCTGTATGTTATGGAAATCCATGTATTGCCAGGACCCGGCGCTATGGCCCATTGAGCATGGAGTCAGTGTCACCACAGGTTTGGCTGCACCGAATCCTTTGAAAATCCCGCACTAACGAGCACCCTGGCGAGGTGTTTGCGGGCATTGAACAGCCGATTTTTCACCATGGCTTGTCATTTCGCGTTCAAGGTCTCGGAAGAAGCATCCGCAAGCCTTGGAGACGGCATTGCGTTGGTGTGTCAAAGCCAACGCGGTCATGGTCTTTCGCGTCATCTGATGTGGTGAGGTGAGTCACAGAGACGACTGAGTATCTCGTTTCGCCCTGCGCAACCTCTTCCGAGGGATAGGTTAAATCACCCTCAGATCCAGCGCCGCCATGCCTACGTGCAATATCGTTTCGCGATGCAGGCCACCATCCTTGAAAGCACTCACAGAGGCTGCACATTCGCGCGAACGGCGCTGAGCGCCGTGGATGCTTCTGCCTCAAACCGGTTCAGACCGCCAAGGCCTCGTCACGCAGATACCTGCGGTGGCCAGCGCAACACGGAGACTCGGAATGGTAACTCGCAATTCCTTCAAGCACCTTACAGGCATCTCACGAAGGAAACTCCTTACAACCGCGATGCTGTACGCGACATCGCTAACCATCCGCTCATCATCAGCCGCTGGCGAGAGCGGCACAGCGTCAACCCATATGGCAACAGGAGACGGTCCCATGACATCGGTCAACACTCAAGACTCCGTTCAAATCTTCTACAAGGACTGGGGCCCGAAAACGGCGCAGCCGATTGTCTTTCATCACGGCTGGCCGCTCAGCTCCGACGATTGGGACAACCAGATGCTCTTCTTTGTCAGGAAGGGATACCGTGTCATCGCCCATGATCGCCGTGGGCACGGCCGATCGTCGCAGGTGCGCGATGGCCACGACATGGATCACTACGCTTCCGACGTGGCGGCGGTGATTGAGCATCTCGATCTTCGTAATGCCATCCACATCGGTCATTCCACCGGTGGCGGCGAAGCGGCCCGTTACGTCGCGCGATACGGCAAGGATCGAGTCTCCAAGCTGGTGTTGATAGGCGCTGTGCCGCCATTGATGCTCAAGACGCCAACGAATCCAGGCGGCCTCCCGATCGAGGTCTTCGACGATCTTCGTAAACAGCTTGCCGCCAACCGAGCACAGTTCTACCTCGATTTCGCAAGCGGACCTTTCTACGGCTTCAACCGACCCGGCGTGAAGGCGTCCCGACCTGTCGTCTGGAACTGGTGGCGTCAGGGCATGATGGGCGCCGCCAATGCCCATCACGATGGTATCAAGGCGTTTTCTGAAACCGATTTTACCCAAGACCTAAAAGACATCGCCGTCCCGACGCTGGTCCTCCATGGTGACGACGATCAGATCGTACCCATCGCCAATTCCGCGCTCTTGTCGGCAAAGTTGCTGAAGAACAGCACGCTGAAGGTTCTCCCGCATCTGCCACACGGGATGTGCACGACCCATGCCGACACCATCAATGCCGAGTTGCTGTCCTTCGTCACCACCTAAGTGCCGTAGCGGCAAATCGGAACATCCCAACCATAGGAGAAACATCTCATGCGACTTGTTATCATTGGAGCCGGCTTCGCCGGCATGTATGCGGCCCTCTCTTCTGCGCGGTTGCGCGACGTCCAAGGCGTCTCACCCACGAAGCTCGAGATCGTTCTGGTGGCGCCGAAGCCAACCCTCGTGGTGCGTCCCAGGCTCTACGAACCGCATCCGGAGACCTTGACGGCGCCCTTGCAAGACCTTCTTACGGCCATCGAGGTCGAATATGTGCAGGGTCTTGTCGACGCAATCGATACCAAGACCTGCGCCGTTCAAGTCGTCACCGCCGATGGAGGGTCGAAGATCCTATCCTATGATCGTCTGGTGATAGCGAGCGGAAGCCGTTTATTTCGTCCGAACATTCCCGGGCTTTCCGAGTTTGGCTTCAGTGTGGATCAGTTCGACGATGCCGTCGCACTCGATCGACATTTGCACGATCTCGTCAATCGCCCGGCGACAAACGGTCGCGATACGGTGGTCGTAGCGGGCGGTGGATTTACCGGGATTGAGGCCGCAACGGAAATCCCTGCGCGACTTCGTAAGATCCTCGGTGAGAATGCCAAGCTCCGCGTCGTCATCGTGGATCGGAATGAGGCGATCGCTCCCGACATGGGCGCAGGTCCGCGGCCCATCATTGTGGAAGCCCTGGGTAAACTCGGCGTGGAGACCAGGTTGGGAACGGGTGTCACCTCGCTCGATAACTCCGGCGTGACATTGTCGAGCGGCGAACACATCCAGGCGGAAACAGTCATCTGGGCCGCCGGGATGCGCGCGGCGCCACTGACCCAGAAAATTCCTGCGGAGCGCGACAATCTTGGGCGATTGCTGGTTGATCGAAATCTTCGTGTCTCTGGCATTTCCGACGTTTTTGCTACGGGAGATGCCGCGCGCGCCCACTGTGACGACGATGGAAACTACGCGCTGATGTCGTGTCAGCATGCCACGCGGATGGGTGCTTTCGCTGGTTACAACGCCGCTGCTGAATTGCTGGGGCTACCGACAAAGCCATACCACCAGAAGGCTTACGTCACCTGTCTCGATCTCGGCGAGGCGGGTGCGCTGTTCACGCGGGGGTGGGATCGCAAAGTCGAGATGGTCGGTGACGTGGCGAAGAAGACCAAGCAGGAGATTAACACCGTTTGGATCTATCCGCCCAAGGCCGAGCGCGCCGTTGCGCTGGCATCGGCTGATCCCGAGCGGGTCACCGATCTGTAGGCGCCCTTGAACGAAGAGCCGTGCGTTCCGTAAGGGCGCGCGCCCTTTCTCGTTAATCCGGAACGATCACGATGACCCACGACAACTTACAACCGATCGCATTTGCCACGCCGATCGCCAGGCGGGTCACATTGTCAGCCCGAGGCGAACAGCGATGAAACATCTAACATCGCGCAACCAACGCAGGATAGGCCTGTTTCTGTGCTTGTGTGCTGCGGCTTTTGTCATCGGATGGATTTGGATCGACCTGAATGGCGAGACGTCCACCGACAACGCGTATGTTCGCGGGGATATAACCTCAGTCGCTCCGAAAGTGACGGGGTATGTCACGATGGTCGCGATTGAGGACAACCAGCCCGTCCAGGCTGGCGACGTTCTGTTCCGGATCAACGACCGGGACTATCGCGCAAAACTTACACAAGCTGTGGCCAATCTGGAGGCAGCCAAGGCTCACCTCACCAATGTTGATGCGGAGACGAAACTTCAATACGCCCTCATTCGGCAGGCGGCGGCTCTACGGGATTCCTCGGAAGCCGCACTCGGCTTGGCCATCAAGGCATCCGACCGGCGCCGCCAGCTCATTCGCAGCAGCGCCGTCAGTCAAGCCCAGGTCGATGAAGCCGATGCAAAGCGATTGCAAGCCGAGGCCGCTGTGTCGGCTGCATCCGCGACACTCGACTCGCAACGCTTGCGCCTTTCCGTCTATGCCGCACAACGTGAGGCTGCCCTCGCCGCGATTGCTCAAGCTGAAGCCGCGCGGCAGGTCGCGCAGATCGATTTGGACAACACAATCGTACACGCACCAGTGTCCGGGATCATCGGAAACCGCCATGTACGCATGGGCCAGCTTGTCGCACCTGGCTCCTCCTTGCTCGATATCGTCCCGGTCAACGATGTGTGGATTGTCGCGAACTTCAAGGAAACCCAGGTCCGGCACATTCAAGTCGGCCAACAAGCCCATATCACAATCGATGGCTATCCGAATAAGATGCTCGAAGGCGTCGTCGACAGCCTCGCACCGGGTAGCGGATCCGCCTTTAGTTTGCTTCCCGTCGACAACGCCACTGGAAACTTTGTCCATGTCGTTCAACGCGTGCCTGTGAAGATCCGGTTTGCCCGCAAACCCCTTCCCGACCGCCTCGTACCCGGCCTGTCCGCTCGTGTCGCAATCGGTTCGGGACGCTGATTATGGCCGTAACCGATGACATCGGACCCGGTGGCCTCGGAACCACGGCGGCTCCTCTTCTTGTCGGCGGCGTCGTTCTCGCCAGCCTGACGGAAGCCATCGCCAGCACCGTGCTGTCACTTGGGCGCAATGACATGCTCGGCGATGTCCACGCAACGCCGGATGAGTTTGCCTGGCTCGATGTCGGCTACACGGCATCGAAGATGATCGCGTTCATGGTCGCTCCGTGGCTGATGAGCCGCATCGAGCCCCGGGTCCTGATGGTCGGCGCAACGCTCGCGATGGGCGCGGCAAGCGGCATCGCCGCCGTCACCACCCATCTGACTCTGCTGATTGCGATACGAACCGTTCAAGGCTTATCGGGTGGCCTTTTGCTCGTCGTTGGGCAGGCCGTAATATTCCTTGCATACTCACGGGCCCGCCAGCCAATTCTCCAAGCCTTGTTCGCCATGGGAGCGGTCGTCGCCCCCGCTACACTGGCTCCGGCTTTTCAGGGTTGGTTCATCGACAGCCAATCCTGGACGTGGATCTTTCTCAGCGTCATTCCACTTGCGTTCGTGGCCTCCGGCTTGTTCATGCTTGCGAACGCGCCTGCTCTTACCTTGATCGAGAGGCGTCCATTCGATTGGATTGGAATCGGCCTGATTTCGGTTGTGCTTTTCTGTCTAACCTACGTCCTCAACCAGGGCGCTAGATGGGATTGGTTCGAAGAGCCGCGCATCCGGTGGCTGACGATGCTCGGTGTGACTACGTCAGCGATGTTTCTCGCTCAGCAAATATCAATAAGAGGCACTGGACTGCTCAATTTTGCCTTGTTCGCCTCGAAAGATTTCTCCTTTGCCTTCATTGTTAGTTTTGTTGCGGGCGCCGCATTGTTCGGGAGCGCGTTCCTGATTCCAACCTTCGCCGTATCGGTTCTCTCGTTTACGCCCACCGGCGCTGGCCTACTCCTATTACCAAGCGGTGGATTGTTCGTTGGCTCGCTGTTAATCGCGGCTTACTTCATGCAGACCCATCGCGCTCCACCGATTGCAACCGTGCCATTCGGTATCGTGATGGTCATGATGTCGATGTGGATGCTTTCTAGCTCGACGAGCGAAAGTGGCGCCGATGACATGATGCAGGCGATTCTTATGCGCGGCGTAGGCCTTGGTTTCCTATTCCTCTCGATAACGTTGATCGCATTTAACAATCTCTCGCAACGTAGTGTCGGTGCAGGCATCGGGCTCTTCAATACGGGGCGGCAGATCGGCGGCTTGCTTGGCGTTGCGGCGCTACAGACGATAATCAATCATCATGTGGCGTCCGATGCCGCCGTTCTCGGAACGTACATTGTCACGGGGAGTTCCGCAGTCGCCGAACGGCTGAAGGCGACGGCTTCGATGCTTTCATTCAGAGGAATGGATGCCGTGGAAGCGGGCCACGCCGCCATGAGCCTTCTGAGCCGAACCGTAATTCGCCAATCCAACGTGATGGCCTTCGACACGGCTTTCATCGCTATTGCGTTGCTTTTCGTGGTGGCCGCTCCGGCAATGATTGCCGTCAAGGTGGGGCTCTCACGCTACCGAACAAAGCCTCCGCCGACTGCAACAGATCCCAAACACCTCACATAAATCGAAAGAAAACCGACAATGCAGGATCAAAGGGTTGTCATCGTCACCGGAGGCAGTTCCGGAATCGGCCGAGCGGCAGCTCAGCGGTTCGCCGCGCAGGGCGACAAGGTTTTGATCACCGGGCGACGCCCGGAGGCGATTCATGCGGCGGCGGCCGAACACGCCAACATGATTGGACTCGTGGCCGATGTGGCGTCACCCACCGACGCCGGACGCACCGTTGCGCAAGCTATCGACAGATGGGGTCGACTGGATGCGCTGATCAACAACGCTGGAGCAGGCGCGATCCTGCCTCTGGCCGAGACAACGGTGGAGCGCATCACGGATATCTTCTCGGTGAATGTGATCGGCCCTAGCCTTCTTGCATCAGCCGCTCTTCCCCATTTGGAGAAGACGCGTGGCGCCATCGTCAATGTTTCAAGCACGTTTGGCCACAAGCCAGGGGTAGCGCTGTCCCACTATGCCGCAAGCAAAGCGGCGCTCGAACATCTGACCCGCTGTTGGGCGTTGGAGTTGGCTCCGATCGGCATCAGGGTCAACGCGATTGCGGCCGGACCTACGGAATCGGGTGCGCTGACTGGAATGATGGGTCTGTCCCCGGAGCAGGCGGCAGCACTCAAGGAGCAGGAGCGCGCTCAAATCCCACTTGGTGGGCGCGGCATTCCCGATGATATCGCGAGTGGGATAGTTCGGCTTGTCGATCCGGAAGCAGCCTGGATGACGGGACAGGTGATCGCAATCGATGGCGGACTGGGACTGTCCTGATTTGTATACGTCCCCACACCATCGGAAGGTTAAGACCTATAACGTCGTATGGCCCGTCCTGATCCTCGATCCAATCGATTGCAACCGCGTCTCAACGTAGCGTCATCCATGCCGTTGAACGCG
>DASRSQ010000249.1:0-2090 GCA_035656475.1 Gemmataceae bacterium
CCTACGACTTCGCGCGTCTGATGGAAGGCGCGAAGGAAGTCAAGTGCAGCGAGTTCGCCAACGCGGTGATCGCGAAGATGTAAGTGCCGCTTGCGGCTTAGCGAGGAACGTGCAATCGCTAAGCCGCAAGCGGCGGTCGCTGCGGTGTCATTATGCTCACCGGCAAACTCGTGCGCGTCCGCTTTGCCCGCGATCAGATCATCGCGCAATATCTCGACGCGAATGATCCGGAGTGGCTGCAAGTCGCCGACGAGATGCTCGGCGTCTTCCGGACCAGCAGCGGCGCCTCGCGCGGCCAGCTCGAAGCGGCGATCGAAGAGCTGTTCGGCGATCTGCCGCAGCCGCTCATCCACAATGGGCTGGCGAAGTTGCTCGAAGATCGTTGCGAGTTCGAGGTGCAATCGAGCCTGCCGCCGGACGAGGTGCGTGATGCCGTCTTCCTCTCGGCCGCTCGTCAACGGCAGGCGACGTTGGAACAGCTTGGGCAAACTTTCGCGCGCACCGACATCCTGCAAGCCGTCGCCACGCAGATGAACGCTGAGCTCGCGCAGGTCGAGGCGAGCCTGTTCGCCGACCTCAAGAGCGAGCAACGTCTGACGCAATTCCGCGACACAACGCCGGAGCGACTGCTCGAACGCTACAACGTCGCGCTGGCCCAGGCGATCCTGTTGCGTTCCACCGGCATCGAGATCATCATTCGCGGCGAGACGCCGCAGCGCTATCGGCAGATCTTTCGGCAAATCAAGTTTCATCGCCTGATCTGCGACGTCGAGCCTGTCAAAGACGACGCATATCGCCTGAAGCTGGATGGCCCGCTCAGCCTGTTCAGCGCGACACAGAAATACGGTTTGCAGCTCGCCCTCTTCTTGCCAACGCTGCTCCTGTGCAACAATTTCGAGCTGAAGGCGAAGCTGCGCTGGGGCCCGGAGCGGCGTGATAAGTTGTTTCACCTATCGAGCGCGGATGGCCTCGTGTCGCATCAGGCCGAGACCGGCGCCTTTGTACCGCCGGAGGTACCGATGTTCGTGGAGACGTTTCAGAAAAAGATCGCCGACTGGGAAATCAGCGAGGAGACCGAGATCATCGCGCTCGGCAAGGCGTTCTGGGTTCCCGACTATCGCTTGCTCCACCGCGCGACCGGCCAAAGCGTGCTGCTCGACATCCTCGGTTTTTGGCGTCGTTCCAGCGTCGAGAAGCACCTGCAACTTTTGCGCGAACACGCCGACCGCCCATTCATTATCGCGCTATCGGATCAGCTCAACGTCGAGGACGAGGATCTGGAGGGATTGCCGGACAACGTCGTGCGCTTCCGCAATATGCCGCTGGCGGAGGAGGTCGGGAAGCGGGCGAACACGCTGCTGAAATCGTAGCCTACGAGCTCGTGAGGAAGCGAACCAGCCCCCCTGGAATCGCATCGTCGCAAGCAATGAGGACCGCTTATTGACGTGCACAGCTCGGAACAGATGCGGAAAAAGCGTGCTACATTCCGATAAAGCAGGTATAATTCCTTCCTTGCCTCGTTTTCTCGCAACGCTTCGCATCTTGTCCCAAGGACATCGACATGACTCCGGAATCGCGGACTCATCTTCCCTCCCGCCGTCGCTTCCTTCAGTCCGCCGGCATGGGCCTCGGCTCGCTGGCGCTCGCGTCGCTTCTGCACGATCAGCAGGCGGACGCACAGGCTCGGCGGCCGGAGCCGCACTTCACGCCGAAGGTGCGGTCGGTGATCTGGCTGTTCATGACGGGCGGGGCATCGCAAGTCGACACGTTCGACTACAAACCGGAGCTGCAGCGGCGCAATGGGCAGCCGCTCGCCGGCGCCGACTCGCGCACCGGCTTCTTCGAGACCAGCGGCCGCTGTCTCGCGTCGCCATTTTCATGGCGACAATATGGTCAGTCCGGCTCGTGGGTGTCCGAGCTATTGCCGCACAGCGCGCGGCATGTCGATGACATGGCGTTCATCCATTCCGCGTACTCGAACCAGAACAATCACGCTCCCGCGTCCATCGAGCTGATGACCGGCCTCAATCGGCCCGGCTATCCGAGCATGGGTTCCTGGCTGACCTACGGCCTTGGCTCGATGAACCAGA
>DASRSQ010000250.1:0-5196 GCA_035656475.1 Gemmataceae bacterium
TGCCATGAACTTTCAGCGGCTTCAAGGCTCGGCAGGAGCCTCGCCCTCCCGACATTTAAGCTGTGCCAGAGCACTCGGCTTTGACGTCAGGAATAGCGTGTTTCCTTGGACGCCAGCGTCCATATCCCGCGGTCAGCGCGAGCAACGCCGCTCCCAGTCCCGCCGGGATGCCGACGGCCCAATGCAGCGGCTTCGGCACGACGTCCCAGCATTGCAAGGTGCTGTCGCCTTGCACGGTAACCAGCGTGGCGCCGTCGTCGCTGAGCCAGGCGTTGTCGAAGTGCAAGCCTGTCAGACGGAATCGCTCGCGGTTTGCGACCGTGTCATACACAACGATCGTATCGCGCGTCCGATCCGGTGGCTGGACGAACGACGCGATCCATTCGACGACGCGCTCCGGCAGCGAGCGAGGTCCCAATGCGCCAGCTCCACCGTCCCAACGGTGGATCAAAAGATGGCGGCCATCCGAAGTCGAACGGCAACTCGTTTCGCCGAGGCAGGGCATGTCGATGGCGCCGCGCGGGTTGCCCGTTTCCGTTTCGAAGAGCCGGATGGCGTGTTCGGACTCGAAGCTGGCGTAAATTGTACCGCTGTCCTGGCTGAACGCTACGCTCTTGCAATTATCCTGCCTCGTCTTCCAGAGAAGGTTCATCGACGGAATAGCGTAAACCTTGAGCGCGTCCGGTGCGCCTGGAGGAGGCGCAGGAGGCCCAGGCAAGGCATAGAGCATCGTTTGATACCGTGCCGCCAGAAAGCGACTATCGGGCGAGAAATCAGTCCAGTGCGTCCCGAATACATTTTCCACGGAAGCCTTGGATTCTCCGCTGGCAACATCGATGAGATGACAACGGCCCGGTACGAGGTCCCAGTCAGCAACCCACTTGCCGTCGGGGGAAGGCGTATAGTTGCGGTCATATTTCGCTGCCGGACTGATGGTAAGTTCACGCGATGCGAGGTCCCATCGGGCAAAAGCTTGCGGTGACTTGTCTTCTTCCGCCGGCTTGGCAAGGATGAGAGCGTGACGATCGCGCGACAGCCCGCTGATCATCAGGCCCGGCTTGCCAAACGTGTCTGCGGGTTTGCGCGTCGCCAGGCTCCATCGTTCTGCGATCGTGTATTCTGCGTCGACATAGTGAAAGAGATGGTCGTCAGAAAAAGTATCGGGCTCAAACAGTCCAAAGCTCTGGCGCTGATCGAGCAACTTTCCGGTGGCCGACTCGAAGATGCGCAAAACCTTGGGCCCCTCTCTGTCGGACGGCGTGTGCGCCAAGATGTCGCCGGTCGGCGAGAACGCCAGATCGCCGCCGTCTGCGGAGTTGGTCAACGGAAAGTCTAACTGGCGTCCCTCATCCAGATCGACAAGGGTGATGGCATACTTCCACTCGGTCCCTCCCATGTGCCTCGTGGTTTCGCCCGCACAGTAGCGATTGTCTTCCGAAAAAACCGGCGTGGCCAGGAATCGCCCCGTGCCGGGATACCTCGTCACATGGCCGGTGTCCCTGTCCCAGACGCCGATGGTGCCCGCCCGCGGCACTATCTCCAGATTGACCGCGAAGGTGATCACCTTCGTCCCATCTCGGGAGAAGCGAACCTCGCGAATCGACCCAACCGGTTCATCCGACGTGAGAGTGCGTTTCGCCGTCTGCCAGCGCGGTTGAGGTTGCTGGGCCTGGTAGATGCCGATGCCGAGGACGACGAGGACGCATGCGAGCGCCGTCCAGACGATCCAGCGCGTCCAGCGGAATTGTGACATGAACGACTCCAGTGCATCGCGCACCTTCTTCCCGCTCCATCGTAATCCCAGCGTTTGTTGCGTGCAATGTGGTTGCGATCGGAATTGGTAGGGGGGCTCTCCCCCGCCAAGGTGGGCATCTACTCCGGTCCGCCGCATAAAAAACAGGGTTTTTCGCGATTCGACATGCCCACGGGCTCGTGGTCATCTACTCGTCAGCGCACCAGTTCGCGGATCGGTTCGCCGTTTTCGATGACGAGGTATGGGCGGTTCTGGCTGTCGGTGAAGTGTTCGTTGCGGCCGTCGATGCCGAGGTGGTGATACACCGTGGCGGCGACGTCTTGCGGGCGGATCGGGCGGTCGACGACGTACTCGCCGCGCGGGCTGCTGCGGCCGATCGTCTGGCCCATGCGCATGCGGGCGTTGCCGAAGAGGACGCTGAAGGTGTGGCCCCAGTGATCGCGGCCGGCGTTGGCGTTCATCCGCGGCGTGCGGCCGAACTCGCCCATCGCCACGACCAGCACGCGCTCGTAGAGGCCGCGCTGCATCAGGTCGTCGACGAGCGCGGCGATCGCCCGATCGAGCGGCGGGATCAACAGCCGCGCTCCGACTTCCGTCTCGAGTTGCGGCGGCGTGCCATGATGGTCCCACGGCACACAGTTGACCGTGACGAACGTGACGCCTGCTTCGATGAGCCGACGCGCGACCAGGGCGCTCTGGCCGAAGGTGTGCCGGCCATAGCGATCGCGCAGCGACGGCATCTCGCGATTGACGTCGAAGGCGTTCGCCACTGCCCGGCTCGTCATCAGGTCGAAGGCGCGTTGGTAGTGCTCGCCGACGTCGCTGGTGCGGCGATCCTGGAAACGGCGAACGTCATCGACCGATTGCAGCAGGTTGCGGCGATCCCCGAGACGATCGAATGACAGCTCCGGCGCGAGGTGCAGGTTGCGAACGCGATACTCGGGCGTGTTCGGATCGGATTCGACGACAAACGGATTGCTGCCGCCGCCGAGGTACGCGGCATAGTGAAAGAAGTTATCGGTGCCGCCGCGCAGATGCGGCACCGCGACGTACGGCGGCAACCCGGGCCGATTGGCGCCGCGCAGCCGCGAGACGACGGAGCCGAGCGCGGGCCGCTTTTGCTGCTTGAAGTCGGGCGCGTTGAACGCCGGGCCTTCGAAGCCGGTCAGCATCCAGTGATTCGATTTCGTATGATCGCCCGAACCATGGTTGACCGTACGCACGACGGTGAGGTGTTGCGCAAGGCTCGCCTGGCGCGGCAACAATTCGCCGAACTGCACGCCGGGCACCGCGGTGCGAATGGCGCCGAGCGGGCCGCGATATTGGTCGGGCGCGTCGGGCTTGGGGTCCCAGGTCTCCATGTGTCCAGGGCCGCCGCTGAGCCAGAAGAGGATGACGGCGGTGTCGCGCGTGGTCGGCGGGTTGTTGGCGTGAGCCTGGGCGCGAAAGAAGTCCGCGAGGGTAAGACCGCCGACGCCGAGGATGCCGGCCTGGACGAAGCTGCGACGAGTCAGACCGGTGCAGTCCGAACCCGAGCCGCCAGTGATGCGAAACATGGAACGCCCCCCTATTTGGATGCGGGTGATTCTAGCAAATGAGACGAAATTTAGCCACAGAGGACACAGAGGGCACAGAGAGTGCGGAAGAAAAGGGCCAACGTTAACACTTATTCAATCCATCGACAGCGTTACTCTCATCTCTCTGTGTTCTCTGTGTCCTCTGTGGCAAAAATCCGCTGCGACGAATAGGTGTCAACGACCGTATGTATCCTCGGTGGCATGCCGTCTGAATTCTAGCAGGATCGCGCCGCGTGCCGTAGAATGATGCCCAACGGCCAAATGTCTGGAGCCAACGATGTCCGCGGAGAATTTGAAAGTCCTGGTCGTCGATGACGAAGCCGCTCTCGCCGAGACGATGGCCGAGGCGCTCGAGCGTTCCGGCTACGATGTCGTCACCGCCAACAACGGCGCCGATGCGCTCAAGACGCTCGAACGCGCGGAGCCCGCCGTCATTCTCACCGATCTCAAGATGGACGGCATGGACGGCCTTGCGCTTTTGAGGAAAGCCAAGCAGGAATTGCCCGACGCGGAGATCGTTGTCATCACCGGGCACGGCGACGTGCAGACTGCCGTCGAGGCGATGCGTGCCGGCGCTGCCAATTATGTGCAGAAGCCGGTCGGCCTCGAAGAGCTGCGCACCATGGTCGACAAGGCGGCCGAGCGCTATCGCCTCACCCGCGACAATCGCCAGCTCAAACAGCAAATCGACGAAAAGTTCGGCTTCGAAGGCCTCGTCGGCAATAGCCCGAAGTTTCTCGATGTCATCAACGCCGTCAAGAAAATCGCGCCGACCTCCGCGACGGTCCTCATCAATGGCGAGACCGGCACCGGCAAGGAGCTCGTCGCCAAGGCGATCCACAACAACAGCCCGCGCAAGTCGAAGCCGTTCGTGCCGATGAATTGCACCGCGATCAACGACAATCTGCTCGAGGATGAGCTGTTCGGCCATGAGCCGCACGCATTCACCGGGGCGGATAAAATGCGCAAGGGCCGCTTCGAATACGCCAACGGCGGCACGCTGTTCCTCGACGAGATCGGCGACATGCCGCTCAACCTCCAGGCGAAGCTGCTGCGCGTGCTCGAAAATCAGGAGGTGACACGAATCGGCAGCAACGAGCCGATCAAGGTCAACGTCCGCCTGATCTCGGCGACGCATCGCGACCTCGAAGCCGCCGTCGCCGGCGGCACGTTTCGCGAGGACCTGTATTATCGGCTCAAGGGGGTCACCATCAAGCTGCCGCCGCTGCGCGAGCGGCGCAGCGACATCCCGCTCCTGTGCGCTCACTTCATCAAGGAATCGAACCAGCGCCACGGCAAACACGTCACGGGCATCTCGGAGCCATTGCGTAAGCTGATCGAAGGTTACGAGTGGAAGGGGAACGTCCGCGAGCTGCGCAACGCCATCGACAGCATGGTCGTGCTCAGCCAGGACAGCGTCCTCAATCTCGGCGATGTCGAGGACACCAGCCCGCTCAAGCGCGGCCAGCCGCGCGCGGCGGGGTCGGACAACCTCGTCGGCAAGCCGCTGAGCGAGATCGAACGCTTTTACAGCGAGAAGACGCTCGAGCAGACAGCGGGCAACCGCGAAGAAGCCGCCCACATCCTCGGCATCGGTGAACGCACGCTGTATCGCATGATCCAGGACTGGAAGCTGCAGGACAAAATCAAGCAAGCGATGGCCGACGCCAACGGCGATCTCGAAGCCGCCGCCAAACTGCTCAATACGAAGCCAACGCTGCTGCAGCGGAAGATGAAAAAGTGGGGATTGCAGTGAGAGATGTAGGGTGGGGCGAGCAACGCGGAGACCCACCATTGGTTGTAGATGCGACTTGCGCTACGAGTTCTATGCGACCACTACCCGCCCAGGCAAACAATGGTGGGTCT
>DASRSQ010000251.1:0-8568 GCA_035656475.1 Gemmataceae bacterium
ATCAAGGCGATCCTCAATCCGGTCGTGATCCTGTTGCTCGTGCTAGCGACCGTCTCCTACTTCCTGATGGATGACACGCGGGCGGCCAGCGTCATGCTCGGCATGGTCGTGCTCGGCGTGTCGCTGCGTTTCTACCAGGAAGCGCGGGCCGACACCGCCGCCGCCAAACTGAAGGAGATGATCCGCGTTACCGCGACCGTGGTGCGCGACGGCACAGAACGCGAGATCCCGCTCGCGCATCTGGTGCCGGGCGATCTTGTCCACCTTGCCGCGGGCGACATGATCCCGGGGGACGTGCGGTTGCTCTCGTGCAAGGACCTCTTCGTCACGCAATCGAGCCTGACCGGCGAGGCGTTTCCAGTCGAAAAGTTCGATGCCCCCGAGACGAAGCCCGATTGCTCCGCCATCGAGCTGCGCAACGTCTGCTTCCTCGGCACCAGCGTCGAATCGGGCAGCGCCCAGGGCGTCGTCGTCGCCACCGGGAAAAACACCTATCTCGGCAGCATGGCGGCGTCGATCCTGGGCGAAGGCGAGGAAACCAGCTTCGATCGCGGCGTCAGTCAGTTCACCTGGCTCATGATCCGCTTCATGGCCGTCATGGTGCCGCTCGTGTTCATTATCAATGGTCTCACCAAGCATGACTGGGGGCAGGCGTTTTTCTTCGCCCTCGCGGTCGCCGTCGGGCTGACGCCCGAGATGTTGCCGATGATCGTGACGGTGTGCCTGTCGAAGGGCGCGATCGCGATGTCGCGCAAGCAGGTCATCGTCAAGAAGCTCAACGCCATCCAGAACCTTGGCGCCATGGACATCCTCTGCACCGACAAGACCGGCACGCTGACGATGGACCACATCATTCTTGAGAAGCATTGCAACGTCGTCCTCGAAACCGACAACACCGTCCTGGAGCTGGCGTATCTCAACAGCTACTTTCAAACCGGCCTCAAGAACCTGCTCGATCGCGCTGTTCTCAAGCATGAATGCGAACTTGCCGGAATGCCGATTCATCAGTTCGCGAAGGTGGACGAGATCCCGTTCGACTTCGTGCGCAAGATCATGTCGGTGGTGGTGAAGACGCCGACGGGGGCGAACCGGATCATCACGAAGGGGGCGCCGGAAGAGATCTTTCGCCGTTGTGCCAAGTTCGAGATGGACGGCGAGTTTCTGCCGATGGACCATGTGCTCATCCAGGACCTGGCCGACGAGTATGAGCGTCTGAGTGCCGAAGGTTTCCGCGTGTTGGCGATGGCGTATCGCGACCTCGATGCGAAGCCGGCTTACTCGAAGGAGGACGAGAAGGACCTGATCCTGCGCGGCTACCTGGCATTTCTCGACCCGCCGAAGGACACCGCGCGGGCCGCCATCGCGGGATTGCAGCAGCATGGCGTGTCGGTGCGCGTCTTGACCGGCGACAACGAGCTGGTGACGCAGAAGATCTGCGGCGAAGTCGGCATCGACGCCACGCAGATGCTGCTCGGCAAGCAGATCGAGACGATGTCGGACGAGGCGCTGCAACAAGCGGTTCAGGGCGCCACCGTCTTCGCGCGTCTGTCCCCCGCCCACAAGCAGCGCATCATCAAGGCGTATCAGGCGACCGGCCACACCGTCGGTTTCATGGGGGACGGCATCAATGACGCGCCGGCCCTGCGGGCCGCCGATGTCGGCATCTCCGTCGACACGGCGGTCGACATCGCCAAGGAATCGGCCGACATCATCCTGCTCAAGAAGAGCCTGCTCGTGCTCGAGGACGGCGTTCTCGAAGGCCGCAAGATCTTCGCCAATATCCTCAAGTACATCCGCATGGGCGCGAGCTCGAACTTCGGCAACATGTTCAGCGTCCTTGGCGCCAGCATCTTCCTGCCCTATCTGCCGATGTTGCCGATCCAGATTCTTACGAATAATCTCTTATACGATTTTTCCCAGGTGCCGATCCCAACGGACGATGTCGATCCGGAGCAGATCGCCAGGCCGAAGCCGTGGGACGTGGGACGCATTGCGCGATTCATCCTGTTCGTCGGCCCGTGCAGCTCGATCTTCGACTACACGACGTTTGCGATGATGCTGTACCTGTTCGATTGCTGGAAGCCCGAGAACGAGCACTTGTTTCAGACGGGCTGGTTCGTCGAATCGCTGCTGACGCAGACGCTGATCATTCATGTCATTCGCACGAATCGCGTGCCGTTCTTGCAGAGCTGGGCGAGCTGGCAGTTGACGCTGACGACGCTCGCGGTGATGGCGGTCGGCGTCTGGCTGTCGTTTCCGCCGCAGGCGGAGTATCTGGATTTTGCGCAACTGCCGGCGCTCTACTGGCCGCTGGTCATGCTGACTCTGATCGGTTACGTGGTGCTGACGCAGAGCGTGAAGATGTGGCTGATGCGGCGCGGCTGGTTGTAGGCCGTCACGCAGTTCCCGTTCTTTCGCCACCCACGAACACCGCCGCCACGCTGCCCGGGAAGGTCACTCCCTCGAACGGACTCCAGCCGCACTTGGTTTTCAAGTCTTCACGGCGAATCGTCGTCGGCTTCCGCAGATTCAGCACGGTCAGCGAACCGATGTAGCCTGGCAATAGCCGGCCCCACTTTTCCGGCTGATAGGGATTCACGAAAGTCCCCGGATTCGCCGAGCAAATCGCCGCGACGCGCTCCGGCGTGAACCCTTGCTCGACCAGCAACCATGTCACGAACGGGCCATACGTATCCAGATGCGGCTGCCCCGAGACGCCGCGTGCCTTCTCGGCAAGCGTGTGCGGCGCGTGATCGGTTGCGAGATAGTCGGCGGTGCCGTCGCGCAGAGCCTCGAGCATCGCGACGCGATCCGCCGGGGCACGCAACGGCGGGTTCATCTGCATCGCCTGCCGATTCGCCGGCGTGATCTGGGCCGTGTCATAGTAGACATGATGCGGCGTCACTTCGGCGGTCACGCTCAACCCGTTCGCCTTCGCGGCGCGGATCAGCGCCAGTCCTTCGCCGACGGAGTAGTGACACAGCTTGCCGCGGAGCCGATATTTCTCGATCATCGCCAGAGCGAAACGGGTCGCGCTTAGCTCGCATTCCGCGGGCCGGCGTTCCTCGTGCGTCGGCGCGCCCTTGTGCTTCTCGAGCAGAACCGGATCCTCGCAGTGGAAGCTAACCGCCTGCCCAACGTAGTTCGCGAGCGTCCGGTCGAGCTCCTCGAGCGATGAAAAGAAGAGATGCCCGACGCTGGGCCCCATGTACGCCTTGTAGGGAACATTCCGTACCAGCGGCTTCGTCCCGGGTCCGATGCCGGCGTAGAGCGTGAAAACGACCGGCAAACGCTGGCCCTGCAGCAGCGTCTCCTTGGCGGCGTACGATGCTTCATCGATCGGCGCAGCCAAATTGTTCGGCATATCGGCGACATGCAGGACGCCGCCATGCAGCGCGGCCGCCGAGGCGCAGGCGAATGTTTCCTTGTGCGTCTCCTCTTGCGTGACATCCTCGCGCGCGTGGATGTGAATGTCCCCCATGCCGGCGAAGATCAGGCAATCATCGCCGAACACGTGCGTCGCTTTGCCCAGATCCGGGCCGACGGCGCTGATGACGCCGTTGTCGATGGCGATCTGGCCGTGGCGGACTCCGTCAATGTCGGCAAGGCGTCCTTCGATGATTGGCATAATCAATCCTTGCTTTTTGCGCGCTTGCTAGCTTTTACTGATTTGGCCGGCTTCGATTTTCGAGGCACGGCTGGCTTTGGGGCGCGCGTCGATTCCTCGAGACGAAAATCACAGCTCGGATTCGCCTTGAGCGATTCGCAAAAGCGGTAACCCTGGACCCGATGCAATTCCGCGGCCTCCGGACCAACGGCGACCGTGCCCTGAATGTAACAAACTTTCCGAAGTGCGCGTACAAAGCGAGAAAACAGGTTCTTGGACTCCTCGTCGCCTCTGAGGTCGCTAAACTCGCCTGGTATGATGTAATTGCCGGCTCCAAGTCCCATGGGAATGAACGTTACACAGCCCTTGCATCCTTCATCGTCCAACTGATTGCGATTGGTCCCACTCTTGGTTGTGTACTTTCTTACGGTAAAGCGATGTGGAGACGGGTGGGCAAAATAGCGCTCGCTCATGGGGTTTCCCGTCGGGCTGAACAGTGTTCTTCCGAGGCTCGGGATTTGTTGGTAGGTATCCATTACCTCTGGCTTGTCGCCAAGCCCGTAGTGACTGCAGTAGAGTATCTTCTCCTGCTCTTCCATCAGACCGAACCAGTCGGCAAAATCCTTCGGTGTCAGAAACAGAATTCGTCGCGGCATCGTTGCTCCTACTTCTCGTCCCCCGCCGCGCGTTTCGCCTTTTCCAGCTCCATCTTCAATTCACGCACCACGGTCGCATACGCGGGGTCGGCGTACACATTGTGAATCTGTTGTGGATCCTTCTGATTGTCGTACAGCTCCCACTCGGGCGCCAACTCCTTGTTCCGGGCGCCTTTCATGCCGAGGGCTTTGCCGTAGAAGTTGGCGAGGGTGTAGCGTTGCGTGCGGATGCCGTAGTGGGCGGGGACGTTGTGCGAGCCGTCGAGATGCATCCAGTAGCGGTAATAGACCGCCTGCCGCCAGTCCGGCGGCGTCTTGCCCTCGAGGATCGACTTGTAGCTCTTGCCCTGCATGCTGTCGGGCGCCTTGCCGCCGGCGATCTCGATAAACGTCGGGGCGTGGTCGATGTTCAAGATCATGTCCTCATTGACGGAGCCTGGCTGCGTGTGCCCCGGCCAGCGCACGATCAACGGCGTCATCAGCGACGGCTCGTAGATCATGCGTTTGTCGAACCAGCCGTGCTCGCCGAGGAAGAAGCCCTGGTCGGCGGTGTAGACGATGATCGTGTCCTCCATCAGCCCTTCCGCCTCCAGCCAGGCGAGCAGCCGCCCGACGTTTTCGTCGACTGCGGCCACACAAGAGAGGTAGCGCTTCATGTATTGCTGATATGCCCACGCACGCAGGTCGTGCGGCGACATATTCTTCGGGATCGGCATTTGCAGATCGCGCATGTTGAAGTCGTCGCCAATGCGCATCTTGATGTCGGCGACTTGCTTCGAACGCCCCTTGAAGTCGTCGTACAGCGTCGCCGGCTCCGGAATCTGGACGTCCTTGTAGAGGTCCTTGAACCGGGGCGCCGGGTCCCAGGGCCGATGCGGCGCCTTGAAGTGGCACATCAGGAAGAACGGCTTGTCTTTGTCGCGCTTCTTGAGCCAATCGAGCGAGAGGTCGGTGATGATGTCTGTGGAATAACCCTTGTGTTCGGTGAGGTCCTTCGCCTTGCTGCCGATGGCGCGCAGCTTCGGATTGATGTAGACCCCCTGGCCCGGGAGGATGTTCCAGTAGTCGAATCCGGTCGGGTCGATAGTGAGATGCCATTTGCCGATGAGGGCGGTCTGGTAGCCGAGCATGCGGAGGAGATGGCCGATGTGGATGGTCGATTTGCTTAGCGCGTCGTTGAGCGTATAGACGCCGTTCTTGTTGCTGTACTGGCCGGTGAGCATCGCGGCCCGGCTCGGCGTGCAAATCGAGTTCGTCACCATCGATTTCTTGAACAGCATGCCCTGCTTGGCAAGCTTGTCGAGATTGGGCGTCTTAAGGACCGGCTTGAGCCAGGAGTTGTAAGCGCCGATGGCCGCGTTGGCGTGATCATCGCTCATGATGTAGATGATGTTGGGCGTTTTCTTCTTCCCCTGGGCGTGAGCAACCGTCGGCAGCGCAATGAACAGCGCTGCCAGAATCAGGAGAGTGCGCGTCATGTGTGATCCTCCGAAGATGGAGGACGTTATATGCGCCGACGACGCGATGGCTTTGATTGAGATAGCTTCCAAGCAACGACATGCTCCACCGGCAATCGCCAGGGGTGCAGGCGGATCGCCGGCGGATCGCCACCACGGACGATTGCCCCAATAACTCAGGCATCAGATGTCAACGATCACTTCGGCGAGCCATTCGGCGCCGACCTTCTCTACGCGGAGATGGTGATAGGTGATCGCCTTGACCTCGTGTTCGAGGTTGTGGCGGGCCGGATCGAGCGGCTCGCCCCAGGCAGTTGCGGTCAGGCCGGTATTCGTGACTTGGACCTTGAACTTGCCGAACAGCAGATGCTCCGCATCGAAGTGGTAGAGCAGCTCGCGCAGCCAGTCGAAGAGCAGGTAATCGAGTTCGGCGCCATCGAGCTTGATATCGATTTTCTGCGTGGGCTGCACGGTAGAGAGATCTTCGACCACGGCGCTGAACAGGCACTGGGCGGCCTCGGCGAAGAGCGTATCGAGGTCGGCGGCGCGGACGCGCAGGCCAAGGTCAGCGGTGTGTTCGAAGGTTTCGTACATGACTTTACTTCGGGGCCATGCGGATCGCGCCGTCGAGGCGGATGACTTCGCCGTTGAGCATCTCGTTTTCGATGATGTGCCGGGCGAGGGCGGCGAATTCTTCGGGCCGGCCCAGGCGAGGCGGAAACGGCACCTGCTGGGCGAGCGATTGCCGGGCCGCCTCCGGCAGACCGGCCAGCAGCGGCGTGTCGAAGATGCCGGGGGCAATCGCCATGACGCGAATGCCGTGCCGGGCGAACTCGCGCGCCAGCGGCAACGTCATGCCAACAATGCCGCCTTTCGACGCGGAGTAGGCGGACTGGCCGATCTGGCCATCGTAGGCGGCGACCGACGCGGTGTTGATGATGACGCCACGCTCGCCAGCCGGGTTCGGGGCATTGTTCAACATCGCTGCCGACGCCAGGCGCACCGCGTTGTAGGTGCCGACGAGGTTGATCTGAATCGTCTTGAGAAACCCCGCGAGCGGCGTCGGCCCGGTCTTGCCATGCACCTTCTCCGCCAGTGCGATGCCGGCGCACTGGATCGCGCCATGCAGTCCGCCGAATGTTTGACACGCCAGCGTGACGGCATTCTGGATGCTCGCTTCGTCGGTGACATCGGTGGCGGCAAAGCGGACGCGCGTGCCCAGTTCCGCCGCGAGCGTCTCGCCGGCGGCGCGATTGAGGTCGGCGATGACGACATTGCCGCCGGCCGCCGCGAGCATGCGCACGCAGGCGCCCCCCAGGCCGGAGGCCCCGCCGGTGACCAGAAACGTGTGATTCGTGATGTTCATGCGGATATGTTATCCGAAGCCCAGTCGGTGATGCAAAATCGCAGCACTGGCCTTGACGATCCATGGGTCACGTCTATCCTATATATTTCCAATACGCCATCGAATCGTGAACTGAGACCGAATATGCCTAGCTACATGGCCAAGATCGACGCGGAACAGAAGCCGATCAATTTCGAGCAGCAGTGGTGGGTGATCGATGCGACCGATCAGGTCGTTGGCCGGCTCGCGGCCACCGTCGCCACGATCGTGCGCGGCAAGCACAAGCCGCAATTCACGCCCAACCAGGACATGGGCGATTTCGTCATCATCCTCAACGCGGAAAAGGTCAAATTCACCGGCAAGAAGCTGGAACAGAAGACCTACCAGACCTACTCGCATTACCCCGGCGGCCAGAAGATCATCCCGGCGTCGGAGCTGATGGAAAAGCACCCCGAGCGCATCCTGATCTCCGCGATCAAGCGTATGGTGCCACGCACGCGGCTCGGCCGGGTGCAGATGGCGAAGGTCAAGATCTACAAGGGCTCGCAGCATCCGCATCAAGCGCAGCAACCCAAGGAATTCAAACTCAAATAGTACGGAGAGTGGCCAGTGGCTAGTGGCTAGTTGAAACTAGCCACTGACCACAAGCCACTAATTCGGAGAGAACCCGTGGCGGACAGCAAGAAAAAGACTTACCTCGGCACCGGCCGGCGCAAGACCGCAGTGGCCCGCATTCGCATCAACGACGGCACCGGCAAGATCCTCATCAACGGCCGGCCCCTCGAGAACTTCTTCACCGAGGAGAAGGACAAGAGCGCGGTCACCAATCCGCTCAAGCTGACCGAAATGTCGAACAAGGTCGATGTCACCATCCGCGTCGACGGCGGCGGCATCACCGGCCAGTCCGGCGCCATCAGCCAGGGCATGGCCCGCGCCTTGCTGCACATGTTCAACGAGGCCGCCGCGGCCGACGCCCAGGGCGCCGAAAGCCCCGCCGGCGGCATGGTCAAGAAACTCAAGGATTCCGGCTATCTCACCCGCGACGGCCGCATGAAGGAACGCAAGAAGTACGGCCGCAAGGGCGCTCGCCGCAGCTTCCAGTTCTCCAAGCGTTGACCGATCCACGCCATTCACGCACATTAAAGCTCGACCCTTTGGGGGCGGGCTTTTTTTTATTGACCCCACCAATCGAAATAAGTAGAATTTTTGAACTCACCATAACGTCTTGTTATTGTCAGTCCATAACCGGATGTTTTCCCAAGGCTGGTTAGTAGATCACGAAAACTTGCCCCGTAGTCTACGTGTCCCTGATAACAAAGGAGTGACCCCATGTTCCGGGCTCGACGTTCCGCGTTCACATTGATCGAGTTGCTGGTTGTGATTGCCATTATCGCCATTCTGATCGCCCTTCTCGTGCCGGCGGTGCAGAAGGTGCGCGAGGCCGCGAGTCGAGCGCAGTGCGGGAACAATCTGAAACAGATCGGCCTGGCGATCCACAATTAC